>NZ_JALW01000078.1:0-7890 GCF_000710795.1 Enterobacter sp. T1-1
ACCAGTAGATCACACTTCATCGTGCTTTTCATTTTTCTGGGGAACCCTCAGCCCTGTGGGAGAGGGCCGGGGTGAGGGCATCAGCCCGCACAAACCTACACCCCATACCCCATCATCTTCAACAACTGCTGCGCATGCTGCACCGCATCCTGACGGTGCGCCACGCCCAGCTTCTGATACAGATTGCGGATATGCGTTTTGATGGTGGTTGCCGCCACCGCCAGCTCACCGGCAATCTGCTCATTGCTGTAGCCTGAATAGATAAGCCCCAGCACCTGCCATTCGCGCTGCGTCAGCGGGCTGGTGCGAATAAGTTCAGGCACTTCCGGATGGTTCAGCAGGCGCTCAACGAAGTTCTCGTCGAAGTGGGCGAACTTGTGGCGATGGTGCTGGTTAATCTCGCGCAGGATGCGCTGGGCACGGTGCTGATCCAGCTCCGGCAGCGTGTTGAGCTGAATAAGCTGACGCAGCTGCTGAGCCATCACTTCGCCCTCAATCACAAAGTGACTGATAAATCCGGTACGGTTCGCCAGCTGCAACGCCTCCAGCAGCACGCGCTGGGCATCATTTTTACGCCCGGCCTGCCAGTAGAGCTGGTTAAGCAGCAGCAGGTTACGGTTGAGATCGCTCATCAGACGCAGGCTGCGGGCGTTCTCGTTCAGCTCTTCCAGCACAATCTCAGCCGGTTCAAACTCACCGAGCAGGATCTGCGCACGGGCAATGTTTCGCCACTGGCTTTGCAGGAAGTGGTTATTTGCAAATTCAGGTTTTGGCGTCTGGCGCAGCCAGTTGGCGGCGGATTTCTTATCACCCGTCATCTGCCAGTAAATCACCCGCACCTTATCGGCGTTCGAAACCCAGTCGCTGTGGTACTGACCATTGCCGAGCAGGTTCTCCAGACGGTTCAGGTGGTTGCGGGCATTGTCCAGATCCCCGCGCGCCAGCGAGCATTGCACCAGCAGGGCCAGGCACTGCAGTTGCTGCTGCGGCTGGAAGCCGGAAAGTACCTCTACGCCCTGGCGGGCACAGCTCTCTGCTTCATCCAGGCGCGACCACGCCCACAGAAGCTGGGCGCGAATACGCAACAGGAATTCGTGCATTGGCAGCTGTTCAAGATGCTGTTCGCGAATCAGCTGGAACGCCTTTTCCTGATTCTCCCAGGCCGCCTGCAGGAACCCCTGAGCAAATAAAATTTCGCTTTGCTGGATCAGGCTCCACAGCGCGTAATGCCAGACATCATGACGGCGGGCCATCTGTTCGGTCTGTTGCATCAGCGACAGGGAGCGCGTCAGCTCACCCTTGCAGTGCAGTACCTCGCCGTGTACCGACGTCGCCACAATGCGGCTGTAGAAATTGGCCAGCGGCAGCTCATCCAGCGCGACCATTGCCAGCCGCTCTGCTTCTTCCGGATCGCCATCGTTGATTGCTACCTGGGCCCGCAAGGCGTTAAATTCGCCGTGCAGGGTGGTATCCATATCGCTTTCCATCTCCTGCTCGGCACGCGCCAGCAGGGTATTCACTTCGCTGTAGCGGTGCTGGCTCTGCATCAGCCAGGCCTGCAGCAGCACCAGACGCGGGTTCTCCAGCAGGCTCTCCCACGGCAACGCTTTCAGCGACTCTTCCAGCAGCGTCAGTTCGCTGTGGTTAAACAACCCCCACGCGTGGTTGAGGAGGATATCGCGCAGCATGCTGGCATCACCGGCGGCGAGCGCATGATGGATAGCCTCGCTCGGGAAGCCTTGCGCCATCCAGCTCTCAGCGGCAGCCCGGTGGATGTCCGGCAATTCAGTCGCCAGCTCCCACTGGCAACGCTGGCGCAGGAAACTGCCAAACAGCGGGTGATAGCTGAACCATTCGCCGGGATCGTCCATCCGCGTCAGGAACAACCCCTGGCGTTCAATCTCTTCAAGCTGCAGCTGACCGTTTTCGCAGCCGGTGACGCGCACAATCAACGCGTCGTTCATGGAACGCAGCAGGGAGCTCTTCAGCAGGAAATGGCGGGTCGAAGGATCGACGCTGTTCAGCACCTCATCCACCAGGTAATCAGAAAGATGGCTGGCGTTGATCCCCGCCAGGCGACGCGCGGACTGATGCGTCGGGCTGTTGTTTTGCCGGGCGGAGAGGGCAATCAACTGCAGCGCTGTCGCCCAACCGGCGACATCGTCGCACAGGCGGCTGCTTTCAGCGGCCTCAATCGGTGAGTTTAGGCGGCAGTCAAAGAACTGTTTGGCTTCCTGATGGGTAAAGGCCAGCTGTTGGCTACCCACTTCCAGCAGTTGATCGCGCACGCGCAGGTTGGCAATGCCCAACTGCGGCAGGTTACGCGACAGCACCACCAGGGTCAGGTTTTCCGGCTGATGGCGCAGGAAGAAGCGCATGGACTCATGGATCACCGGGTTAGTGATCAGATGATAATCATCAATGACCACGTAAAGCGGGCGGTGCCACTCGGCCAGTTCAATAAACAGCTGAGAGAAAAGGGAGGACAGGCTGGCGTACTGGCGCTTTTGCACCATCACTTCGCTGGCCACGCAGTGCCCGTTGGTGGCCTGCTGAATAGCGGCAATCAGATAGCTGGCAAAACGTTCTTGCTGGTTATCGCCCTCATCAAGGGAGTACCAGCCAAGATCGCTTTTACCTGCGGCCCATTGCGAAATGAGCGTTGTTTTTCCATAACCTGCAGGGCTCGTAACCAGCGCCAGTCGGAAATTATGCGCGCCGGAAAGTTTAGCCAACAGACGCTCGCGGACCACTGTATGGTCAAGACGAACCGGGCGACTTAATTTAGACGGAATCAACATAGGTTTCACTTCACTGTGGGGAACGAGAGAATTTATTTTTTTTGCGCTTCGTAATTAATAGATATAAGGTCGGCCAGAAAGAGAACTATTGCAAGTTATGTCTGGTTTTGGTGGCTCTGAATTTGCACTCTGTCACAAAACATTCAGAGAGATGATGGAACTTTCTGGAAAGGGCTGTGATGCCGCGTCAATGCTGGCTTGTATGGCTGTGCTGCGGCTGCGCTGAAACTGGTTTCAGAAAGGTATAGTGACGTCAAATTTAATAAACGCGGGGTAAAGTTTAGTGAAATTAATAATCTTCTTCGTCTGACCCGGTTGCAGAAATATTATTCTACGTAAGTAATCATTTCAGCGCGTTTTAATTTCACCCGAAACTGCATTTCATTTTCCTGACACGCTTCCCGGTTATCTTTTTATCTTCCTGACACACTCCGACTATGCTCTCAGAGTGGCCTCGATCACACTTTTATGCTCATCCCCGCTACTCCTCCCTGCCTAATCCCCTGCGGGAGGAGGAAGAGGAGAAATGAGCCAGGCACACTAGCGCCAACTTGTGTTTTCTTTCTAAAGGATGCCGATCCCCTATGTCACAGCCTACCTTCAACAAAGCTCAATTCCAGGCTGCCCTGACGCGTCAGTGGCAGCGTTTTGGCCTTCATGCTGCAAACGAGATGACGCCTCACCAGTGGTGGCAGGCGGTGAGCGGTGCGCTCGCAGAGCAGCTGGATGCTCAACCTCTGGCAAAACCGGTAAAAGGTCAGCGCCACGTCAACTACATCTCGATGGAATTCCTGATCGGTCGTCTGACCGGCAACAACCTGCTGAACCTCGGCTGGTATCAGGAGGTTGGGGATGTGCTGAAAGAACACGATATTAACCTGACCGACCTGCTGGAAGAAGAGATTGACCCGGCGCTGGGCAACGGTGGTCTGGGACGTCTGGCGGCCTGTTTCCTCGATTCGATGGCAACGGTTGGGCAGTCGGCCATTGGTTACGGCCTGAACTATCAATACGGTCTGTTCCGTCAGTCATTTGCAGACGGGCATCAGATGGAAGCGCCGGACGACTGGCACCGTAACACCTACCCGTGGTTCCGCCACAACGCGCAACTGGATGTGCAGGTGAACATTGGCGGTAAAGTATCAAAACAGGGTCTCTGGGAACCGGCATTTACGTTTATCGGCGAAGCCTGGGACCTGCCGGTGCTGGGTTACCGTAACGGCGTGGCGCAACCGCTGCGTCTGTGGCAGGCGAAGCATGCGCATCCGTTTAACCTGACCAAATTTAACGACGGCGATTTCCTGCGTGCTGAACAGCAGGGCATCGACGCCGAGAAGCTGACCAAAGTGCTCTACCCGAACGACAACCATCTGGCGGGCAAGAAACTGCGTCTGATGCAGCAATACTTCCAGTGCGCCTGCTCCGTGGCGGATATTCTGCGTCGTCACCACCTGGCGGGCCGCAAGCTGGCACAGTTGCCTGACTTTGAAGTGATTCAGCTTAACGACACGCACCCGACCATCGCTATTCCTGAACTGCTGCGTGTGCTGATCGACGAGCACCAGCTGAGCTGGGATGATGCCTGGGCGATCACCAGCCGCACCTTTGCTTACACCAACCACACCCTGATGCCAGAAGCGCTGGAGTGCTGGGATGAGAAACTGGTGAAAACGCTGCTGCCGCGCCATATGCAGATCATCAACAAGATCAATGACCAGTTTAAAACGCTGGTGGATAAAACCTGGCCGGGCAACAAAGCGCTCTGGGCGAAGCTGGCCGTGGTGCATGACAAACAGGTGCGCATGGCAAATATGTGCGTGGTGAGCGGCTTTGCAGTGAACGGTGTGGCGGCGCTGCACTCGGATCTGGTGGTGAAAGATCTGTTCCCGGAATATCACCAGCTGTGGCCGACCAAATTCCATAACGTGACCAACGGCATCACGCCGCGTCGCTGGATCAAGCAGTGCAACCCGCTGCTGGCCGGTCTGCTGGACAAAACGCTGAAGAAAGAGTGGGCCAACGATCTGGACCAGCTGATCAACCTGGAAAAATACGCGGACGACGCGAAGTTCCGCGAACAATACCGCGCCATCAAGCGGGATAACAAAGTGCGTCTGGCGGCGTTTGTGAAAGCGCGTACCGGTATCGAGATTAACCCGAACGCCATTTTCGACATTCAGATTAAGCGTCTGCACGAATATAAACGTCAGCATCTGAACCTGCTGCATATCCTCGCGCTGTACAAAGAGATCCGCGAGAATCCGCAGGCTGACCGCGTGCCGCGCGTGTTCCTGTTCGGCGCGAAGGCGGCACCGGGCTACTACCTGGCGAAAAACATTATCCTCGCCATCAATAAAGTGGCGGAGGCTATCAACAACGATCCGAAAGTGGGCGACAAGCTGAAAGTGGTGTTCCTGCCGGACTACTGCGTCTCTGCCGCAGAGATGCTGATCCCGGCGGCGGATATCTCCGAGCAGATCTCGACCGCGGGTAAAGAAGCGTCTGGTACCGGCAACATGAAGCTGGCGCTGAACGGCGCGCTGACTGTTGGTACGCTCGACGGTGCGAACGTAGAGATTGCCGAGAAGGTTGGAGAAGAGAACATCTTTATCTTTGGTCATACGGTTGAAGAAGTGAAAGCCCTCAAGGCCAAAGGCTACGATCCGGTGAAATGGCGTAAGAAGGACAAAGTGCTGGATGCGGTGCTGAAAGAGCTGGAAAGCGGTAAATACAGCGATGGCGATAAGCATGCGTTTGACCAGATGCTGCACAGCATGGACAAACACGGCGGCGACCCGTATCTGGTGATGGCGGACTTCACGGCCTACGTGGAAGCGCAAAAACAGGTCGACGTGTTGTACCGTGACCAGGAAGCGTGGACCCGGGCGTGCATTCTGAACACCGCCCGCTGCGGAATGTTCAGCTCTGACCGTTCAATCCGTGATTATCAGACTCGTATCTGGCAGGCAAAACGCTAAGGAAGCGCGATGGAGAGTAAACGTCTGGACAGTGCCGCGCAGGCGGCGGGGATCAGCCTCAGTTACATTAATGCTCACGGCAAACCACAGTCTATTGGCGCCGACACCAAAAGACGTTTGCTGGATGCCATGCACAAAACCGACGCGAAAGCGTCGGCCACGCCGGTACCGAACGTTAAAGTCTTCACCGCGGGCAAAAAGATGTCGCTGGCGGTGGAAGGACGCGGCGAGTTTACCTGGCTGCTGACCACCGAAGAGGGACATCAGCACAAGGGTCACGCCACCGGCGGCAAAGCACTCACCCTTCCGGCGAAGCTGCCGGAGGGTTACCACACCCTAACGCTCACCCAGGACGAGCTGCGCTTTCACTGCCGGTTGATCGTGGCGCCAAAACGTTGTTATGAGCCGCAGGCGTTGCTCGAAGGCAAAAAGCTGTGGGGTGCCTGCGTGCAACTCTACACCCTGCGCTCTGACAGCAACTGGGGCATCGGCGATTTTGGTGACCTGAAAAAGATGCTGGCATCGGTGGGGGAGCGCGGCGGCGCGTTTATCGGCCTCAACCCGATCCACGCCCTCTATCCGGCTAACCCGGAGAGTGCCAGCCCGTACAGCCCGTCGTCCCGTCGCTGGCTGAACGTGATTTACATCGACGTGAATGCGTTAGACGATTTCAAAAACAGCCCGGAAGCGCAGGCGTGGTGGGCACTTAGCACCACTCAGCAGGCGCTGAAGCAGGCGCGCGAAGCAGACTGGGTGGACTATTCCACCGTGACGGCGCTGAAGATGGCTGCCCTGCGTCTGGCGTGGAAAGGCTTTTCTCAGCGTGATGACGAGGAGATGGCCGCCTTCCGTCAGTTTGTGGCGCAGGAGGGCGAGAGCCTCTACTGGCAGGCGGCGTTCGATGCGCTGCATGCGTATCAGGTAAAAGAGGACGAAATGCGCTGGGGCTGGCCGGTCTGGCCGGAGGCGCATCAATCCGTCGACACGCCTGAAGTCAAAGCGTTCTGTAAAAAATACGCCGATGAAGTGGACTTCTACCTGTGGCTGCAGTGGCTGGCGTACAGCCAGTTTGCCGACTGCTGGCAGGTGAGCCAGGGCTATAAGATGCCGATCGGTCTGTATCGCGACCTGGCCGTTGGCGTGGCAGAAGGCGGGGCGGAAACCTGGTGTGACCGTGAGCTGTACTGCCTGAAGGCCTCCGTAGGCGCACCACCGGATATTCTGGGCCCGCTCGGCCAGAACTGGGGCCTGCCGCCGATGGATCCGCACGTGATGGCGGCGCGTGCCTACGAGCCGTTTATCGATCTGCTGCGCGCCAACATGCAGAACTGCGGCGCGCTGCGTATCGACCACGTGATGTCGGTGCTGCGCCTGTGGTGGATCCCCTACGGTGAGACGGCCGATCACGGGGCGTATGTTCAGTATCCGGTTGACGATCTGCTGTCGATCCTGGCGCTGGAAAGCAAGCGCCATCAGTGCATGGTGATCGGCGAAGATCTCGGTACCGTGCCGGTAGAAATCGTCAGTAAGCTTCGCGACAGCGGCGTTTACTCCTATAAAGTGCTCTATTTTGAAAACGACCATGAGAAAACCTTCCGCGCGCCGCAAGCGTACCATGAACAGTCAATGGCAGTCGCGACGACGCATGACCTTCCTACGCTTCGTGGCTATTGGGAAAGCGGCGATCTGACGCTCGGTAAAACCCTGGGTCTCTATCCGGATGAAGATGTGCTTCGCGGCCTGTATCAGGATCGCGAGCTGGCGAAGCAGGGTCTGCTGGATGCACTGCATAAGCACGGCTGTCTGCCGAAACGCGCCGGGCATAAAGCGTCGCTGATGTCGATGACGCCTACGCTCAACCGCGGATTGCAGCGCTACATTGCCGACAGCAACAGCGCCCTGCTGGGCCTGCAGCCGGAAGACTGGATTGATATGGCGGAGCCGGTGAACATCCCGGGCACCAGCTATCAGTACAAGAACTGGCGCCGTAAGTTATCCACCACGCTTGAGACGATGTTTGCCGATGACGGGGTGAACAGGCTGATTAAGGATTTGGATAAGCGGCGAAAAGCAGTCGCGAAGAAGTGATAAAAAAACCCGCCAGTGGCGGG
>NZ_JALW01000079.1:0-10806 GCF_000710795.1 Enterobacter sp. T1-1
CCGCCGCTGCTCCAGCAGCTGCCGCGGCAGCGAAAGAAGTTAACGTGCCTGACATCGGCGGTGACGAAGTTGAAGTCACTGAAATCCTGGTGAAAGTGGGCGATACCGTTGCAGCTGAGCAGTCTCTGATCACCGTAGAAGGCGATAAAGCGTCTATGGAAGTGCCGGCGCCGTTCGCGGGCACCGTTAAAGAGATCAAGATCAACACCGGTGACAAAGTGTCTACCGGCTCTCTGATCATGATCTTCGAAGTGGCGGGTGCTGCCCCTGCCGCTGCGCCAGCTCAGGCTGCAGCTCCGGCTCCAGCGGCTGCACCAGCAGCAGGCGGCGTGAAAGACGTTAACGTTCCTGACATCGGCGGTGACGAAGTCGAAGTGACCGAAGTGATGGTGAAAGTGGGCGACAAAGTTGCCGCTGAACAGTCACTGATCACCGTTGAAGGCGACAAAGCCTCTATGGAAGTGCCTGCGCCGTTCGCGGGTACCGTTAAAGAGATCAAAATCAGCACCGGCGACAAAGTCTCTACCGGTTCTCTGATCATGGTCTTCGAAGTGGAAGGCGCTGCGCCTGCTGCCGCTCCGGCTGCCGCGGCTGCTCCAGCACCGGCTGCTGCACCGGCTCAGGCTGCTAAACCAGCGGCACCTGCTGCAAAAGCGGAAAGCAAATCTGAGTTCGCTGAAAACGACGCTTACGTCCACGCGACCCCGCTGATTCGTCGCCTGGCGCGCGAATTCGGCGTGAACCTGGCGAAAGTGAAAGGGACTGGCCGTAAAGGTCGTATCCTGCGCGAAGACGTTCAGGCTTATGTGAAAGACGCGGTGAAACGCGCTGAAGCTGCACCAGCTGCAGCCGCAGGCGGCGGTATCCCGGGCATGCTGCCATGGCCGAAAGTGGACTTCAGCAAGTTCGGTGAAATTGAAGAAGTGGAACTGGGCCGCATCCAGAAAATCTCTGGTGCTAACCTGAGCCGTAACTGGGTCATGATCCCGCACGTTACGCACTTCGACAAAACCGATATCACCGATCTGGAAGCGTTCCGTAAACAGCAGAACGCCGAAGCTGAGAAGCGTAAACTGGACGTGAAATTCACCCCAGTGGTCTTCATCATGAAAGCCGTTGCCGCTGCCCTGGAGCAGATGCCACGCTTCAACAGCTCCCTGTCCGAAGATGGCCAGAAGCTGACGCTGAAGAAATACATCAACATCGGTGTTGCGGTTGATACGCCAAATGGTCTGGTTGTTCCGGTCTTCAAAGACGTGAACAAGAAGAGCATCACTGAGCTGTCCCGTGAACTGACCACCATCTCCAAAAAAGCGCGTGATGGTAAGCTGACTGCCGGCGAAATGCAGGGCGGCTGCTTCACTATCTCCAGCATCGGCGGCCTGGGTACTACCCACTTCGCACCGATTGTTAACGCGCCGGAAGTGGCTATCCTCGGTGTGTCCAAGTCCGCGATGGAGCCGGTGTGGAATGGCAAAGAGTTCGTGCCGCGTCTGATGATGCCAATCTCTCTGTCCTTCGACCACCGCGTGATCGACGGTGCTGATGGTGCGCGTTTCATCACCATCATCAACAACATGCTGAGCGACATTCGCCGCCTGGTGATGTAAGTGAAAAGCCGGCCAGTCGGCCGGCTTTTTTCTGTTAATCTCATGTGGTTTGTGAGGTTATTGGCGAAAGCGACAATTCGTGAGCCGTTTGTTGTTTCAAAATTGTTAACAATTTTGTAAACTGCGAGCGGATAGAACGTCCCGGTGGATGAAGGGCGACAAGTACCTGGACCGCCGGAAATCAATAAGAGGTCATGATGAGTACTGAAATCAAAACTCAGGTCGTGGTACTTGGGGCAGGTCCCGCAGGTTACTCTGCAGCCTTCCGTTGCGCTGATTTAGGTCTGGAAACCGTCATCGTAGAACGTTACAACACCCTTGGGGGTGTTTGTCTGAACGTAGGTTGTATCCCTTCTAAAGCGCTGCTGCACGTAGCGAAAGTTATCGAAGAAGCCAAAGCGCTGGCTGAACACGGTATCGTCTTCGGCGAGCCGAAAACCGATATCGATAAAATCCGTACCTGGAAAGAGAAAGTTATCACTCAGCTGACCGGTGGTCTGGCTGGCATGGCGAAAGGCCGTAAAGTGAAAGTGGTTAACGGTCTGGGTAAATTCACCGGCGCGAACACCCTTGAAGTGGAAGGCGAAAACGGCAAAACCGTAATCAACTTCGACAACGCGATCATCGCGGCGGGCTCTCGTCCGATCGAACTGCCATTCATTCCACATGAAGATCCACGCGTGTGGGATTCCACCGATGCCCTGGAACTGAAAACCGTTCCAAAACGTCTGCTGGTTATGGGCGGCGGTATCATCGGTCTGGAAATGGGTACCGTTTACCATGCACTGGGTTCAGACATTGACGTGGTTGAAATGTTCGACCAGGTTATCCCGGCTGCGGATAAAGACATCGTTAAAGTCTTCACCAAGCGTATCAGCAAGAAATTCAACCTGATGCTGGAAACCAAAGTGACTGCCGTTGAAGCGAAAGAAGACGGTATTTACGTTTCCATGGAAGGTAAAAAAGCGCCATCCGAACCACAGCGTTACGACGCCGTGCTGGTGGCGATCGGCCGTGTGCCGAACGGTAAGAACCTCGACGCAGGTAAAGCTGGCGTGGAAGTGGACGACCGTGGCTTCATCCGCGTTGACAAACAGCTGCGCACTAACGTGCCGCACATCTTTGCTATCGGCGATATCGTCGGTCAGCCAATGCTGGCGCACAAAGGTGTTCACGAAGGTCACGTTGCCGCTGAAGTTATCGCCGGCATGAAACACTACTTCGATCCGAAAGTGATCCCATCTATCGCGTACACCGAGCCAGAAGTGGCATGGGTCGGTCTGACCGAGAAAGAAGCGAAAGAGAAAGGCATCAGCTACGAAACCGCCACCTTCCCGTGGGCTGCTTCTGGCCGTGCTATCGCTTCCGACTGCGCAGACGGTATGACCAAACTGATCTTCGACAAAGAAACTCACCGCGTTATCGGTGGTGCGATTGTCGGTACCAACGGCGGCGAGCTGCTGGGTGAAATCGGTCTGGCGATCGAAATGGGTTGCGACGCGGAAGACATCGCGCTGACCATCCACGCTCACCCAACTCTGCACGAGTCCGTGGGCCTGGCGGCAGAAGTGTTTGAAGGTAGCATCACCGACCTGCCAAACGCGAAAGCGAAGAAGAAGTAATATAGCATTCTTTAGTTGTTCCAACTAAATGAAGCCCCGAAAGTCAGGTTGCTGATGAGTAGGGGCTTTTTTATTAGGCTTGAGAATTTTAACGGATTAAATTTCAAAATATCATTTAATATTAATGTCCTGTTCCGGATGGTTATTATTCTTGCGCTGGTTATTTTATATCGTGAATACTCTCTTTTAATTAATGGAACAAAGAGAGGAATCGAGCATGGACAATAAACAAGTAGCGTCTGGAAATAAAACGTTACGAATAATGGGGGCCAGAACGCAATGCGGGCAAGGTTATATGAAAAACGCTGTTCATAAACTGGTTGCGCTTGATCAGGAGACATTACAGCCTGTAAGCGTTGACTGGAGTTATGAAGATGAACCCACGGTTCGTTTCACCGGTACTATTTTTACCGATACACGACCGAACAAACGCCTGCTTGCAGTTTCTGATGTATATCGGCAGGGGGAAATTATCAATATCAGTAATTTTGGTGGAGCAGGCTTTGCTTTAGCCGTAATCAAAAATGACGGAACGGTAGTTGCGTGGGGAACGCCAACGTGTGGTGGAACTTCTCCTACAAGCGATCGCAATCATAACGTCAATGCTATTTACGGTGGAGTGGATGCTTCGGCGGCCGTTAATGCCAATGGACAGGTGTTTACCTGGTCCGTTGATGACAATAATCCGTTACCCGATAATGTTGCCGTACTGAATGATATTGTTGATATTAAAGTTGCTCAATATGGTGATGATAATGGAAATTATACCTATCTGGCATTAAGAGCAAATAATCAGGTCGTCCAGTGGACCGATGGCATGTCTCATGATGATTTCCCACAGGACATTGCAGAGCGCAAAGATTTAGTTGCTATACAAACCAATGAATATGCCTTTGCTGCAATAACATCGAGTGGTCATATTGTAACATGGGGGCAAGCGTCTTATGGTGGTGAACTTCCGGAGCACTTAAAGAGTGTTAATGATGTTGCTACACTTTATGCTAATAAAGGGGCTTTCGTTGCGTTGAGAAAGTCTGGAAGCATTTTTGCATGGGGTAACACTTATTATGGTGGCCAAATTCCAGAAAGTATTGCCAGCTTAACCGATATTGCCTCAATACATACTACTAGCCATTCATTTATTGCTTTAAGAAAGAATGGTAGTGTTGTTTTTTGGGGATATGGCATACACCTGCGTGAAATGCCTCAAGATATTGCAAATCTGACAAATATCATTGATGTCCAAGGGGCTGTAAACGGCAGTTATGCTTTTTTAACATCTGAAGGTAAAGTTTATTGTTGGGGTGAAGTATTAATATACGATATAAAAATGCCGGAGGATTTATCTGATGTTGTTTCCCTGACTGCATCATGTGATTCGTTTGCAGCACTCCGCCGTGACGGCACCGTTGTTGCTTGGGGAATGCCTGGAGGTGGGGATACAACCTCAGTAAAAGATGAGCTGTATAATATCCGCGCAATCTACGCAAGCGGATACAGTTTATGCGCGCTAAGAGATGACGGTCATATTTTTGAATGGGGTGCAGAGGATTCTCCATCGTTTACAAAGATGCCTGCAGATATACAGGGACAGGTAACCTATAGCTTTAACTAAATGCCTTTATGCCGGGTAAGGTGATCTTACCCGGCCATTCAAACTTTTAATCTTTTGGCTCACAAGCCAAGTACCAACTGGAAGTTATGGAGCCACAGGCTGCCAGGTTTTATCCGGGTTATAGGCGGTTAACGCCTGGGCTTTCTGCTCAGAGTCATTGCCGAGATCGGCCTGGTACACTTTGTCATCCTGGTTTATCACAAAGCTCATGACGCCTGTCTGGCCATAACTGACGGGCCATGCCACCATCGCAAAGCCTTTCTCATCAGGCAGGATACGGAACCGATAGCCGTGATAGCCTGCACCGGGCTCTTTGGGGCTGAAGGCCGGCCCCAGCGGGCTGGGGGCTTCACCCGGCGAAACGGGCCAATAGAGACCATCTTTTTTCCCTTCAGAGCTGACAATTTTCTGCGCGTATTTTTGATTCATGGCGAAATAGCTCTGCTGGGCATCCACATAGGCATGTAATGCTTCGATGGCGGCAAGCTCGTTACGCCCGATCTCGCGGGTCAGGATCTCCTCGGCGCCCTCCTTGATATCGAATTGCCATCCGGCAGCGGTTTTGACAACCGGGATGGGCAACTGCCAGTCGTTATTTCCGACGACCAGATGCGCCGTATTACCGTCGATAACCGTGTTGTGCCGCACCTTCCAGTCGCGGAGGAAACGATCGACGGCATCAGGATCGACCCCTTCAGGCGGCAGAAAATCGCGCCAGTTCTCTCCAAGCAGATTGTTCATCGCCGTTTCATTCTGCTCACTGATGGCATGCGCCAGCGCATCGGTCGCCTGAGCGGGTGTGCTGAAGGATTGCTGTGCCATCGCAGCGGCGGACATCATGAACAACACCATTCCACAGACAAGATTCTTTTTCATGTTGACTCCCTTAACGATGACGGAATTCACGGTGTTCAGCACGTCCGGCAGGAGCCTGACGCGGCTGCTGATGACGGGCAGCCAGTTGTCTGCTTTGCGCTCCCCGCTGCTGCTGGGCTTGCCAGTTGGCAGAGCGGCTGTCGTTACCGCTCAGCGCATTTGCGCGAGGCTGGCTGGTTCGCTGCGGGATATGGCGTTGCTGAGCTGGCTGCGCGATCCGTTTCTCCTGTCGCTGGGTTACGGCAGGGTGATTATCACGCTGCTGCGAGGTGGTTCGCTTTGCCGTTTGCGGTCTGGTGTCGTAGCCACGGTAGTTGTTGCGCTGGGATATCTGCTTCAGCTGTTCGCCTGAAGCCTGGTGCTGTGCATCTCTGGTTCCCGGACGCGCGGTTTGCGGGAAGGTTTTACCCGTCGATTTCTCTATCTGGCTCAGGGCCGCCTGACGCTGGCTGTCGCGGTTAACCGGTTTTTGCTGCGTAGAACTGAGCCCCGTTACCGTGTTAGTGGAATGGAAGCGGTTATTAAGCTGGCTGGTGGGGTAGGGCACACCTTCCCGATACGCCGGGTTATGCTGCCAGGTGCGGTTGGCATCCGTCAGGCGTTGACCACTGATTTTGTTGAAGTTCTCGACGTTAATATTGATATTGTTATCACCGTTGCGGTTATAGCCGCCGTGATTCCAGTCATCGTCATGATGGTGGTCCCAGTCGTCGTCATCATCCCAGTCGATGTTGCTGAAGATGGCGTAGGTTGTCGCCACGCCCAGGCTGAAGCCTAAGCCTTTGACCAGACTGTCCGTAAACTGCTCTCCCGGTGAAGGAGGAAGATAGGTTGGCGGATAGGCAGTGTTTGGCCAGATACCGTAGACGGTATTGGGGTTATAGGTGGGGACGTAAACGACCTGCGGATCCGCGGATTCAATTTTGATCACCGTCGGGGCAGGCGTGGTGGAAGTCGTCGATTCGCTGGTGGCCGATTTGGCCGGGGCAGGTTTCGTCACGGTGGTGACCGTCTGCTGAGGCGTCGATTGTAAGGCGCCGGTCTTTTGAGCCAGCGCGCGCAGGCGTTGGACGGAATCCATGACATCCTTCGGTTGCGCGAGAAACGCATCCCCCAGATTTTGTACCCACGGCGGGTTTTCACCCATCAGCGACATCAGTTGAGGAAACGCGACCAGCGATTTTACGCTGGGATCCCAGGGCTGGCTGGCAACGGCCTGGATAGCGGCGTCTCCTTCCATTTTAGGGTTGTCTTTGGACCACTGCGCCGCCTGGATGACGTTGGCCGGGTAGGTCGAGGCCATTAAAATTTGGGACAGCAGGGCATCCGGATAGAGCGCGATGGGAGCAACCCACTGATCGATTTGCGCGGCCGTATAGGCTGGGGCGACGACAGGGGCGGGTTGCGCTGCTGCGGGGGTTACCGGTTGCTGTGCGACGGGAGCGGGGACGACAGGCTCTGTCGCCCGACTTTTGACAAACATGACGCCTGAGGCGGCAAACAGCCCGGCACTGCACAGAAGAACAAGCAGATGTGGTTTAAAGGGCAACTTCATAAAATGACTCCAACGAGACAAGCGCTGTGCCGTGAGGCGTTACGGTTGGCGTGAGTATTATTCACTCGCCTTTTACTGTTTTGACTTTTGTTGGGGAACTGCCGGTACGTCCGGATAAAGAGTGTGAGTATTTATTACACAATTATATGTGATAGCTGAAAAGCCGCTGGGATTTCAGAAGGCCGCTCTTGCGAGCGGCCAGCAGCTAGTTGCCGAGGTTGACAACAAACAGCACTGTGATGTCGGATATGTTCCAGCCACCGTGCAGTGCCGTAAGCAGTAAACCGAGCGCAACGATCAGCGCAGTGATTCGCATCTCCATTGCGTGCGTTCCTGTACAGGCTACGCGGGTTCATTCTTCACCGGGAAAGGCAGAACCTGGCAAGTTGATGTTGCCGCGTAGATGAAGGAACTGCTCCCGGGCCCGGTGACTGGTTGCTACACCAGCGGAGCAGGCCGCGGAGAAGAATAGTCAATTCAATGGATCTGAAAAAGGCAAAAAATGCAATTACATGGGCTTTCATACGAAATGGGAAGGCGCTACGCAAAATCGTGATAGCAGCTTGCAAGCCCACAGGGAGTGATGCACAATATTTCACGTTGGTGTTGCCGCAAATCTGCCAACCCGGTGTGCTACCACCGCAAGGCAACAAATAAACCGCTTTCAGGCGGTTTTTTTGTTGCCAAAATTCCACCCGTCAGCCCTCTACACCATGCTTAACGATTCAGCAAATTTTTTAATGTTGCTTTTTTGTAAACGGATTAACACTGTGCAGAAATCCTGCTATGCTGCCCGACGCGGTATCGGGCATTTACCCTACAAACTGCTGTCTCACAGGAGCGTGAAGAGAACGCCCGCCGCATATGACAATGAGAGCGAGGAGAACCGTCGTGCTAGAAGAATACCGTAAGCACGTAGCAGAACGTGCCGCCGAGGGAATTGTACCCAAACCGTTAGATGCAACCCAAATGGCCGCGCTCGTCGAGCTGCTGAAGAACCCGCCTAAGGGCGAAGAAGAATTCCTGTTAGATCTGCTGATCAACCGCGTACCGCCTGGCGTAGATGAAGCTGCCTACGTAAAAGCCGGATTCCTTGCTGCTATCGCCAAAGGCGAAGCCACCTCCCCACTGGTTACTCCTGAAAAAGCCATTGAACTGCTCGGCACCATGCAGGGTGGTTATAACATTCATCCGCTGATTGACGCGCTGGATAACGACAAGCTGGCACCGATTGCCGCTAAAGCGCTCTCTTCAACGCTGCTGATGTTCGATAACTTCTACGATGTGGAAGAAAAAGCCAAAGCAGGCAACGTCTATGCGAAGCAGGTGATGCAGTCCTGGGCTGATGCCGAATGGTTCCTGAACCGTCCAGCGCTGGCTGAAAAAATTACCGTTACCGTCTTTAAGGTGACCGGTGAAACCAACACCGATGACCTCTCTCCGGCACCGGACGCGTGGTCTCGCCCGGATATCCCGCTGCACGCACTGGCGATGCTGAAAAACGCCCGTGAAGGCATTGAGCCGGATCAGCCAGGTGTTGTCGGCCCGATCAAACAGATCGAAGCGTTGCAGAAAAAAGGATTCCCGCTGGCTTACGTCGGTGACGTTGTCGGTACCGGTTCTTCCCGTAAATCCGCCACTAACTCCGTCCTGTGGTTTATGGGTGACGATATTCCGCATGTGCCGAACAAACGCGGTGGCGGCCTGTGCCTGGGCGGTAAGATTGCCCCAATCTTCTTCAACACCATGGAAGATGCTGGCGCACTGCCAATCGAAGTGGATGTCTCTAACCTGAACATGGGCGACGTGATTGACGTTTACCCGTACAAAGGTGAAGTCCGTAACCACGACACCAACGAGCTGCTGGCGAGCTTCGAGCTGAAAACCGATGTGCTGATCGACGAAGTGCGTGCCGGTGGCCGTATCCCGCTGATCATCGGTCGTGGCCTGACCACCAAAGCGCGTGAAGCGCTGGGTCTGCCGCACTCAGACGTGTTCCGTCATGCGAAAGACGTAGCAGAAAGCAATCGTGGCTTCTCGCTGGCGCAGAAAATGGTTGGCCGCGCGTGCGGCGTTGCCGGTATCCGTCCTGGCGCTTACTGCGAGCCGAAGATGACCTCTGTGGGCTCTCAGGACACCACTGGCCCAATGACCCGTGACGAGCTGAAAGACCTGGCGTGCCTGGGCTTCTCGTCCGATCTGGTCATGCAGTCCTTCTGTCACACGGCGGCGTATCCGAAGCCGGTTGACGTAACCACGCACCACACGCTGCCAGACTTCATCATGAACCGTGGCGGCGTCTCCCTGCGTCCGGGCGACGGCGTTATCCACTCCTGGCTGAACCGTATGCTGCTGCCGGATACCGTGGGTACCGGCGGTGACTCCCATACCCGTTTCCCGATTGGTATCTCCTTCCCGGCGGGCTCCGGTCTGGTGGCGTTTGCCGCAGCGACCGGCGTAATGCCGCTGGATATGCCGGAATCGGTACTGGTGCGCTTCAAAGGTAAAATGCAGCCGGGTATCACCCTGCGCGACCTGGTTCACGCTATCCCTCTGTATGCCATCAAACAGGGCCTGCTGACCGTTGAGAAGAAAGGTAAGAAAAACATCTTCTCTGGCCGCATCCTGGAAATTGAAGGGCTGCCGGACCTCAAAGTTGAGCAGGCATTCGAGCTGACCGATGCGTCCGCAGAGCGTTCCGCCGCGGGTTGTACCATCAAGCTGAACAAAGAGCCGATCATTGAGTATCTGAACTCTAACATCGTCCTGCTGAAGTGGATGATTGCGGAAGGCTACGGCGACCGTCGTACGCTGGAGCGTCGTATTCAGGGGATGGAGAAATGGCTGGCGGATCCGCAACTGCTGGAAGCCGATGCTGACGCAGAATATGCGGCGGTGATCGATATCGATCTGGCAGACATTAAAGAGCCAATTCTCTGTGCACCGAACGATCCTGACGATGCGCGTCTGCTGTCTGACGTGCAGGGCGATAAGATCGACGAAGTGTTCATCGGTTCCTGTATGACCAACATCGGTCACTTCCGTGCTGCCGGTAAACTGCTGGATACTCATAAAGGCCAACTGCCAACCCGCCTTTGGGTAGCGCCACCAACCCGTATGGATGCGGCGCAGCTGACTGAAGAGGGTTACTACAGCGTGTTTGGTAAGAGCGGTGCGCGCATCGAAATCCCGGGCTGTTCCCTGTGTATGGGTAACCAGGCGCGCGTGGCAGACGGTGCGACGGTGGTCTCCACCTCTACCCGTAACTTCCCGAACCGTTTAGGTACCGGTGCGAACGTCTACCTGGCGTCTGCTGAGCTGGCGGCGGTTGCGGCGCTGATTGGCAAACTGCCAACGCCGGAAGAGTACCAGACCTTCGTTGCTCAGGTTGATAAGACGGCGGTGGATACCTATCGCTATCTGAACTTCGACCAGCTCTCTCAGTACACCGAGAAAGCTGACGGGGTGATCTTCCAGACGGCGGTATAAAAGCAAAACCGTCTCCACGAGACGGTTTTTAGTGTTTGC
>NZ_JALW01000080.1:0-88175 GCF_000710795.1 Enterobacter sp. T1-1
CCCGCCGCATTACGCAGCGGCGATTCAGGGCGAAAAAGCGTGAAGGCAGCGGGGTCTGAACGCATTAAATATCATTCCATATAATAACTTATGGCAACTAACTGACCCGTCACCACGCGGGGGATCTCATAGCGTGCATCTATAACACAATTACAACAGGATCAGCACCCATCAACATCAGGCGTTCATCTGCAACACCAGCCAGTGGTGGATCACGCCGACGATATAGTGCTGTTGCTGCGCGGTGAGCTGAACACCTTGCGGAATGTTGTGCCATTTCGCCAGACAGCCGCGACAGCAGGTGGCGGTCGCGTGCTGGGCAATAAACACCGGATGGCCGCGCATGGGGGTCTGTTTACCGTCGTTGACGGGGTGCGCGGGGGCAAGACGCTTCGCAATAAAGTCGGCAGCATGCTGGTCAATGGTATCGGCACCTTTGTCCCAGCAGTACTGTCGTTCTTTTGTGCCTAAGCGAAAGCGCGACCGAAAGGTCGATCGCGCCAGACGAGAAAAAAGAGGATCCAGGTCAGACATCAGTAAACGGAACGTCCCAGGCGTTGGGTCAGTTTCTCCAGAACCGCCACACCGGCCAGTGAATTACCCGTTTCATCCAGCTCCGGGCTCCAGACAGCAATAGCCATCTCATGCGGTACAATGGCAACCACCCCACCCCCGACGCCCGACTTGGCCGGAAGACCGACGCGCCAGGCAAATTCGCCCGCGTTCTGATACATCCCGCTTGTCGCCATCAGGGCATTGACCTGACGCGCCTGCATAGGTGAAACCACCTCCTGATCGAGATGCGGTGCGTGCCCCTGGTGGGCAAGGAACAGGAAGGTCTGCGCCAGCTCCACGCAGCTCATTTTCAGCGCGCAGTAGTGGAAATAGTTTTGCAGTACGGTCGCCACATCATTATGGAAATTGCCGAACGATTTCATCAACCAGGCAATGGCGGCGTTACGCGCAGAGTGCTCGAACTCTGAACGGGCGACCACTGAATCATAAGCAATATCGTCAACGCCTGAGAGCTGGCGAACAATTTCAAGCATGCGCTGGCGTGGCGCGCTAAGACGGCTTTGCAGCATATCGCAGACCACCAGCGCCCCGGCGTTGATAAAGGGGTTACGCGGTTTACCCTGTTCAATCTCAAGCTGAAGCAGAGAGTTAAACGGCTGCCCGGAGGGATCTTTACCCACCCGTTGCCAGATCTCCTCTTCCTCGTACTGTCGCATGGCCGCAACCAGACTCAGCACTTTCGAAATAGACTGGATGGAAAAACGTTCCGTGGCGTCACCGGCCAGGTAACGCTGACCGTCTATCGTACAAATTGCAATTCCCAGCTTATTCCCGCTGACCGAGGCAAGGGCCGGAATATAGTCGGCAACCTTTCCTTTTCCAAGTAACGGACGAACCTGCGCCAGAATCTCGTCCAGCATCTCATTATGGATGACCGCAGCCACTCTCTTTGCTCCTTGCCCTCAGGCTAAAACGGGCTGCGAGTATAACAGACGCTTATGTGTTGCGTCAGGCACTGAGACGAAAACGCGAAACCGCCTGCAATAAAAGATCCGACTGTTTGTGCAGGCGCTCAGAGGCATCGGACGCGTCAGAGACAAGGCTGTCGGTCTGCCGCGACACCTGATTCAGCGCCTGAAGCTGGCGCGTCATCTGATGAATACTCTCCCCCTGACTCAGCGTGGCCGCGGAGATCTCATTCAGCAAACTGCTTAATGTTCCCACCAGCCCCGTCACCTGCTGCAGGTTATCTTCCAGACGGTTAACGGCCCGTGACCCGTCTTCGATCCCCTGAAGGGAACGGTTGATAAGCTCCTGGATGGTCTGCGTCGAATGGCTGCTCTTCCTCGCCAGCAGCCCCACTTCACGAGCGACAACGGCGAACCCGCGCCCCTGGTTTCCCGCGTGAGCCGCTTCAATTGCTGCATTCAGCGCCAGAATGTTGGTCTGAAAGGCGACGCTGTCGATCATCGCCACGATCCCCCGCATCTCTGAGGATCGGTCGACGATCGCCTGCATCGACGCATTGACGGTCGACATCATCTGATCCCCTCCCGCCGCGGCCTGGCGCGCCTCATCCGCCCGCGAGCTGGCAAGCTTCGCATAGCCCGTGTTGCCTTCTACGTGGGTTTCCAGAGTCGCGATATGCGCCGTCACGTCTTCCAGCTCTTTGGCCTGACGTGCCGACTGGTGATACAGCTTTTGATTGCCCTGCGCCAGTGCGCCAATGTTTTCCACCATGGCGGTGGTCGCATCGCTGACCTGGGTCACCAGCTGCTGTAGCCCGTTCTGCATGGTGGCAATACTGTCGCTGAGCTGGGCAATTTCACGGTTAAAACGCGTCACGCCAGGAGGGGTCCCGGAGAGATCGCCCGCGGCCAGCCGGTTGATATGCGCAATCAAGCGCCGCAACGGGGTAATCACCCACCGGGACATCCCGAACCAGACGGCAACCGCAATAGCGAGCAACAGAACAGGCGCAAGCAGAAACAGCGTTTGCAGACCGGAGAGCTGCGCTATCAACGACTGACGCCCTTTGAGCGCCTGCTTCTCGCTTGCTTGCTGATAGCGGGCATAGTTGTCATTAAAGTCGGTCTGAAACGCCTGCGCCGGCACGGCAAAAAACGCATCGATGGTGTTGGTTTTCACCAGCCCTTCCGCCTGCTCTTTTATCGCGCCGTAAAAAAGCTTATAGCTGTTCACCAGGGCGTCATCTTTTGGCGGATTAAGCGCCAGCCAGGCATTCCAGGCCTGCTGCGAAACGGCCAGCGCCTTTTGCGCGTCGTCCATCAGGCTGTGCCAGCTGCCCTCGGAGCCGGTCTCTTTATCCTGCATAAACCAGACGCCGGAGCGGTTAAGCAGATCGCTTGCGGCCAGCAGGGAAACGCGAGCCAGATCCAGCTTGCTCTGCTGCTGGTACGCCAGCAGGTTTTGCTGCTCGTTGCGTTGCGCTTCCTTAAGGGAGGCATTGAGCAGGAACGACGAGGAGAGTTGCAGGGCGGAAAAGAGGCCGATAATACAAAAGATACCGGTCAGCAGGCCAAACTGGCGGGGGATAATGCGCTGCGCAATACGACGATAAATTTGCGTTAGGTTCATAATTTTCTTCAGTAACAAGACGTTAGACGCGTGCGAGTCTACGAAACGAAAATGACAGAACCATTGCAGAGAAATGACAGAGGCCCTCGTCGTCAGGGCCTCTGTAAGGATGGCGGTTACACTCTGTTCTTCCACACCGTCTGCACGTTACAAAACTCGTGCAAACCAAAGTGGGAAAGCTCACGGCCAAAACCACTTTTCTTCACGCCGCCAAAGGCCACGCGTGCGTCACTGGCGCTAAAGCCATTGATAAACACCCCGCCGCACTCCAGCTCGCGAGAGAATCTCCCGGCCAGCGTCTCGTCGGCGGTAAACACCGTGGCAGAGAGACCAAAGTCGCTGTCGTTGGCAAGCTGCAGGGCATGTTCCGCATCCTTCGCCACCGTAATCGCCGCAACCGGACCAAACAGCTCCTGACGGAAGGCGGTCATTGTCGGGGTGACATGGCTCAGCACGGTTGGCGCGTAATAGTTGCCCTCCCCGCTGATTTTCTCGCCGCCCAGCAGCAGGGTGGCCCCTTCCGCGAGCGTGGCCTGCACCTGCTGATGCAGTTCGTCACGCAGATCGAAACGCGCCATCGGGCCAATATCATTCTCTTCCCGATCCGGTGCTCCCATCTTCAGCGCCGTAACCGCCGCAACAAAACGCCGGGTAAAGTCATCGGCAATACCCTCTTCGATAATAAAGCGCTTTGCCGCCGCGCAAACCTGCCCGGTGTTCTGATAACGTCCCGTGACGGCCGCGCGAACGGCCAGATCCAGATCGGCATCATTCAGCACGATAAACGGATCGGAGCCGCCCAGCTCCAGAACGCATTTTTTCAGCGCCGCTCCCGCCTGAGCCCCTATCGCCGCGCCTGCACGCACGCTACCGGTGACGGTTACCGCTGCGATACGACGATCGTTGATCGCCTGGCTCACGCCATCATTGGTGGCATTCACCCAGCCAAAGACGCCTTGCGCAATACCGGCGTCAGCAAAGATTTGCCCAATCAGCTCTGCAGAACCCAGGACGTTCGGTGCGTGTTTGAGCAGATAGCTGTTACCTGCCAGCAGGATCGGCACCGCACCGCGCAGTACCTGCCAGAGCGGGAAGTTCCACGGCATCACCGCAAGAATCGGCCCCAGCGGACGGTATTCAATGACCGCGTTTTGGTTTTCCACCAGCGTGGGCTCCGCACGCAGCATCGCCGGGCCATGTTCCGCATACCAGTCGCACAGACCCGCAGATTTGGCCACTTCCGCCCGCGCCTGCACAATCGGCTTGCCCATTTCCCGGGAGATCATTTGCGCCATCTCTTCCCCACGCTGGCGCAGTGCTGCCCCCAGGTCGCGCAGCTTTTGTGCCCGGTGAGAGACGCTTTCTCCTCGCCACTGGCGAAAACCGGCATCAGCCAGGGTGATTGCCTGTTCGACCTCTTCGGAAGTGGCCCAGGGATATGCGGCCAGCGTCTCGCCTGTCGCCGGGTTAACAGAGAGGGCATGCGTAGCAGATGAATAAGTCATGATGTTCTCCACGTAATATCGGTTGATTGATTGTGGCCCACTCTGCTATTTCTTAAAAATGAATAATACTAACCACCTTATTCACGAATCGAGAATGCTATGGATTTAACTCAGCTTGAAATGTTTAACGCCGTTGCCCTGACCGGCAGCATTACCCAGGCGGCGCAGAAGGTGCATCGCGTTCCGTCTAACCTCACCACCCGCATCCGCCAGCTTGAGGCCGATCTCGGCGTTGAGTTGTTTATCCGGGAGAGCCAGCGTTTGCGCTTATCTCCCGCCGGGCACAACTTTCTGCGCTACAGCAAGCAGATCCTGGCGCTGGTTGACGAGGCGCGCATGGTCGTCGCCGGTGATGAGCCGCAGGGGTTATTTGCCCTTGGCGCCCTGGAAAGCACTGCCGCCGTGCGGATCCCGGAAAGTCTGGCGGCGTTTAACCAGCGCTATCCGCGCATTCAGTTCGCGCTCTCTACCGGCCCGTCCGGAACGATGATTGACGGCGTTCTGGAAGGCACCTTAAGCGCGGCGTTTGTCGACGGGCCACTTTCACACCCGGAGCTGGAAGGCATGCCGGTTTACCGGGAAGAGATGATGCTGGTCACCCCCGCCGGACATGCGGAGGTGACGCGCGCCGCGCAGGTAAGCGGCAGCGACGTCTACGCGTTTCGCGCAAACTGTTCGTATCGACGTCATCTGGAAAGCTGGTTTCACGCAGACCGCGCCACGCCCGGGCGGATCCATGAGATGGAGTCGTATCACGGTATGCTCGCCTGCGTGATTGCAGGGGCGGGTATTGCGCTAATGCCCCGCTCCATGCTGGAGAGCATGCCGGGGCATCATCAGGTAGAGGCGTGGCCGCTGGCGGAGAACTGGCGCTGGCTGACCACCTGGCTGGTGTGGCGTCGTGGGGCGATGACCCGCCAGCTCGAAGCGTTTATAGCGCTGCTAAACGAACGTCGACAACCAGAGCCTTCTCCATAAAAAGGCTCAGCGGATCGTCGACATACGGCGCAAACGCCGGACGGCGTTCATATCCGCACTGTTCATACAGGCGAATGGCGGCGTGTTGCTTGATCCCTGTCTCCAGGCGCACGGTGTGGCAGTGACGACTCAGGACTTCATCCTCAAGGGCAGCAAGCAGCTTCTCGCCCAGATGTTGCCCGCGATGGGTCGGATCGATATAGACCCGTTTCATCTCGCCGGTACCGTCGCCATTAAGCACCACGGCGCCACATCCCACGGCCTGCAGCTGCGGGTCGCGAATGATCATCAGGATAAGCGAGGCTTCAGGCAGCGCAGCCAGATCGAGCAGATGATTGCTTTCAGCGGGATAGAGTTCGCCCTGATAACGGTCAAGCGCCGCGATCAGCTTGAGGATGTCCGGATGACGGGCAGATTCAGAGGTAATGGAATACATGGCAGGCTCCTTGCTTTTTTTGTGAGGCCAGGCTTCAACATAGCGTCTGCCATCTGTTCGGACTTCATAGTTTTAACTTATGTCATGACGCCAGCGTCAGGCGGGTCTCAAGCTGTTCCAGCTGGGTCCGGGCCGCCTCATCCAGCCTGCTGTCGGTGACGATATCCGTCAGGGTGTTCAGGTGCGCCACATTAAACAGCGACCAGGCACCGTACTTAGAGCTGTCTGCCAGCAGCACCCGGCGTTTTGCATTGGCTATTAAATCCCGCTTCAGCGCGGCCTTCTCTTCCGTAGGCGACGTGATACCGCGGGTAATATCCCAGCCATTACAGCTGACGAACGCCACATCAGGCCAGACATTCTGCAACAGCCGACGCCCGTGCTCACCAATACAAGACTGGCTCGAATCATCGATACGGCCGCCAATGATCGTCACTTCAATCTGTTTAAACTCAGACAGAAACAGCGCAATGTGCAGATCGCTGGTGATGACGCGAAGCGGCAGATGCGTGAGCTGACGCGCGAGTTCAATCATTGTGGTACCGGCGTCCAGCACAATGGCATCCCCCGCTTTCACAAAGCTCGCGGCCGCGCTGGCGATGGCATGTTTTTCTGCCAGACTGCGCTGCATTTTTTCGGACGTGGTCGGCTGGGAAGGAATAAACCGGTTAAGAGTAACGCCGCCGTGGGTTCGGCTGATGACGCCCTCCTGGTCAAGCTTAATCAGGTCGCGGCGGATCGTCGCGGGTGAGGCATCGGTGATCGCCACCAGTTGATCCACCGTGACCAGGTTGTGCCCTTTGAGGTAATCCATTATCTGCTCTAACCGGTTATATCCCTTCATATTATTCCCGTGTAATTTGCATAGCCAACTGAATAGACACCGTCATGCTCTCCGACCTGGCTTTACCGGTCCATGCAATATCGAACGCGGTTCCGTGGTCTGCAGAGGTGCGGATAAACGGCAATCCGGCGGTGATATTCACCCCGTCGTAAAAGCCGAGCAATTTTAGCGGAATATGCCCCTGATCGTGATACATCGCAACGACCATGTCATACATTCCTTCGTGGCATTGCATAAATACCGTATCCGGCGGGCACGGTCCGGTGACGTTGACCCCCTGCGCCTTCATCGCTGCAACGGCCGGGCCAACAATCGTGATCTCTTCATCGCCAAACAGGCCATTTTCTCCCGCATGCGGGTTCACGCCCGCGACCGCAATACGAGGTGCGCTAAAGCCCACCCGTTTCAGGAAGGTATCCGCAATGCCGATGACGGTTTTTACCCGATCCTGATTGAGCGTATCAAGGAATTTACGCAGCGCAATATGGGTCGTGATATGAATGACCTTCAGCCGATCGGTGTACAGCACCATAGCGTAGTCTTTGCTGTGCGTCAGATGGGCCAGCAGCTCGGTATGCCCGGGGTAGTGATGTCCGGCAAGATGCAGCGCTTCTTTATTCAGTGGCGCCGTGGCAACCGCTTTTACGTCCCCCGCCATCGCCAGTTCCGTCGCGCGCTTCACGCAGCGATAGGCTAAATCCCCCGCCTGAGCCTGGACCACGCCGGGCTTCAGGGCATCAGGGTCGGCCAGCGGTTCGTCCAGCACGTTAATCACGTTGGGTGCGAAACGGGCCTCGCTAACCTGCCTGATGATATGGATGTCAGCCTGCCCCACGATCCCATCATCCAGCACCCGCCTGAGCGTGCGGGCACAGCCCACCACGACAACCGGGGCTCCCGTTAATTCGCTCCCGGTGAGGGATTTGATAATGATCTCCGGGCCAATGCCCGCCGGGTCACCCATGGTTACAGCAATAATGTTAGTCACTCAGTCTCTCCTCGATAAAATGCAACACCTCAAGCAGCGTCTCTTCTTTTCCGAAGCCCCCTGCTTTGGTCATTACCGGCTGGTGCCAGGCACAACCCAGAAATTTGCCGTAAGGGACGCATCCTGCGACGCGCCCTGTAATTTCAAATCCTTGCGCATCAAGCGCGCTGGCGACGGCCATTGCCACATCGCCGCCTGAGACATACAACGCATCCGGCGGACATGCCGTCAGTGCCTCTCGGGTAATCTTCCCCAGGAAGGCGCAGATCGTTTCACCCAGTTCGGTCCGGGTCATTTGATACTGCGCGCAAAGCCGTTCAACCTGATGTCGCGCCTCATGGTCCGGGCAGGTATGAACGATGCAGTGACGGCCCGCCTTCAGGGCCTGCGTGATGCGCATGAGTGCGTTCGCCGTCTCCCCCTTCAGCACATCATTAACATCAATAAATACCGACGAAACCGCAGGCTCTGCAGCGGCCAGCGCAATCTGACGCTGAGCGATCTCACTCATTGATCCCACCACCGCCAGCAGTTGCTGACGCTTCACGGGGGCGAGATGGCGTGCCAGCGCATCACATAACCCGGCCGACCCGACCAGCAGCGGTGTCTGCGGGCAGGTCAGCGCGGCGGCAATAATGGCATCCAGATCCTCGTCACACTGGGCATCGACGATGAGCCACTCCGTTCCCTGCGCCAGTTCGGCTGCCAGCGTGTTTACCGTTACGGATTGACAACTCACGTCGGTAAACAGGTCAGCAATCGTGGCAGACGGGACGGGCGTTTTCGGATCGCTGGCGAATTCGGTTTCATCCACCGGAATGCCGTTCACCAGACACCTGCCGTGGCGTGTGATCCGCCCTGCCGCGGGATACGCTGGCGCCACAATCACCTGCCGTTTGCCGCTTACTGCCTTAAGGACGCCTGTTTCTGCCCCTACATTGCCGCGCAGCGTGGAATCAATCTTTTTGATGAGCCAGCGCGCAGCCGCAATATCCGCCCCCAGTACGGCCACTTTTTCGGCCGCATCTGCTGCCCGCAGCGCACGGGAATCGGTATTAATAACCAGTGCATCCACCGGCTGGGTAAAGGGGGTGTGGAATGCCACGCTGACCTTCTTACCGCTCAGCGCCAGGCTGACACCCGCATCGTTTGCCCCGGTAAAGTCATCTGCAACGACAACGACGTCTCTGAACAGGTTGTTTTCTTTCATTCCCACTCCGGGCTCGTTTTTCCTGTTAATGATTATATTCAATCATGATTGATTATATGTGAGCAAGATCAAGTTAATCAGTTTGCGAATAAATTATAAATTTAGCCACACGATGACCATGAAGCGTCTTAATTGAGCGAATTTAATCATGGATACAAAGACAGGAGAAAAGCGTGGTTACCCTCAACAGCACCATTATTAGCGGCGCAAATGCGCTCGCCGCCATCAGGCCATTACTCACCGATAACGCGCAGCTCTTGCTGGTTACGGACGGCAACATTGCGCGTCTGGAGGCGGCAAAACAGATCCGTTCAATTCTTGAAGAGGGCAACCGCCGCGTCACGGTGATTGACACGGTGCCGCCTGAACCCTCCCACCACGATGTCAGCCAGTTGCTCGCGGGGTTAAACAGCGGATCGTTTGATGTCGTGGTCGGGATCGGCGGCGGCAGCGTACTGGATGTGGCGAAACTGCTCTCCGTGCTTTGTCACCCGCTGTCACCGGGGCTGGACAGCCTGCTGGCAGGGGTAAAACCGGTGGCACGCATCTCCTCACTTCTGATCCCCGCCACCGCCGGAACCGGGTCAGAAGCCACGCCGAACGCTATCCTGGCGATACCGGAGCAAAACACGAAGGTCGGTATTATCTCTCCGGTCCTGCTGCCCGATTACGTCGCCCTGCTGCCGGAACTGACCACCAGCATGCCCGCGCATATTGCCTCCTCCACCGGAATCGATGCCCTGTGCCATCTGATTGAGTGCTTCACCGCCACGGTCGCCAACCCGGTCAGCGATAACGCGGCGTTGACCGGGCTCGCTAAGCTGCTGAAGAACATCGAAACGGCCTGCGCTGAGCCGGGCAACCTGCTGGCAAAGCTGGAAATGCTGTGGGCCTCTTATTACGGCGGGGTCGCGATTGCGCATGCCGGCACACACCTGGTTCACGCCCTGTCTTATCCGCTTGGCGGGAAATATCACCTGCCGCACGGCGTGGCCAACGCCATTCTTCTGGCGCCCTGCATGAGGGTGGTTCGTCCCCACTGCGTGACAAAATTTGCGCAGGTGTGGGATCTCGTGCCAGGCGCGGACAGCAGCCTGTCCGATGACGAAAAATCTCACGCGCTGGTGGAGTACTTTGCCGCGCTGGTTCGTCGGCTCAACCTGCCGGACAACCTTGAGTCCCTGGGCGTGCCGCGCGAAGACATCGCTTCCCTGAGC
This sequence comes from Enterobacter sp. T1-1, assembly GCF_000710795.1. Classification (NCBI taxonomy): domain Bacteria; kingdom Pseudomonadati; phylum Pseudomonadota; class Gammaproteobacteria; order Enterobacterales; family Enterobacteriaceae; genus Enterobacter; species Enterobacter sp. T1-1. The sequence continues at coordinate 10,293 of NZ_JALW01000080.1, forward strand.
GATGCCGCCCTGAACGTTAAACGGTTAATGAACAATGCCCCCTGTCAGGTGAATCACGACGAGGTGCAGGCGATTTACCGGACACTGTTTCCTGAACATGCATAGTCAAGGAGTAAGAAATGCGTAACAACATCAAGGGCGTGCTGACGGCCATCGTCACCCCCTTTGACGCGGAAGGCAAACTCAACCTTCCCGGCTTAACGCGGCAGGTCGCCCGGCAGCTGGACGCCGGAAACGGCATTTTTTGCGGCGGAACCAACGGTGAGTTCTTTGTCCTGAACGAAGCGGAAAAAATCGCGATCACCCGGACCTGCGTGGAAACCGTCGCCGGACGCGCGCCCGTCGTGGCGCATATTGGCGAAATCTCCACCCGCGACACCATCCGGCTGGGAAAACAGATCGCCGCGCTGGGTGTCGATGCGGTTTCCGTCATCACCCCTTACTTCGTACCGCTGAAACAGTCTGAGCTCATCGCACACTACACCGCCGTCGCTGACGCGCTAACCGTACCGGTCTTTCTGTACAACATTCCGGCGCGGACCGGCAACACCCTTGAGCCCGCCACGGTACGGGCGCTGGCCGAACACCCCAACATTTCAGGTATTAAAGACAGTGCCGGGAGCTATGAAAGCCTGCGCGGTTTCCTCAACGCGGTAAGCGACATTGACGGGTTCGACGTGCTGAACGGACCAGATTCACTGATCCATCAGGGCTTCGTCGAGGGATGTTCAGCCTGTATTTCCGGGCTGGCAAACGTGGCGCCAGCGGCGATCAACGCCATCTGGTCACGCTTTAACGCGGGTGATGTTGAAGGTTCCCGGCAGGCGCAGGAGCGCGTCACCCGGCTCCGCACCGAGCTGTACAGCGTGGCGTTTTCCCCTGCCGCTGTTAAAAAGGCCCTGCAAATCATGGGCGAGGATGTCGGAGAGAGTCGCTATGCCGTGGCGTTTAGCGAGCAGCAATGCCAACAGATTCGCCAGATAGTGACAACGTCACTTAGCTAAACGGCGTTGGTTTCGTCAATAAGAATACCGGGTACCTGAGGTGCCCAGGATTCACTCGCCCTGAAGAGAGGCAAAGATGAATAATTTTACCGCTGAAGATACCCTGATCATTGTGGGCATAGTCATTGCCTACATCCTGTTCACCACCTGGCTGACCTTCCGGATCCGCAGTAAAAACTCCGGGGACTTTATGGAAGGCTCCCGCGCGATGCCGGCGTTTATTGTCGGGATCCTGCTGATGTCTGAGTATATCGGCGCTAAATCCACCATCGGCACCGCGCAGGCGGCGTTCGAGGACGGGTTTGCTGCGTCATGGTCCGTCATCGGGGCCGCAATTGGTTTCCCGCTTTTTGGCCTGTTGCTGGTAAAACGCATATACAACACCGGGAAAATCACCATCTCGGGTGCGATTGCTGAAAAGTACGGTAACAGCACCAAAAACATTATCTCCCTCATCATGATCTACGCCCTGCTGCTGGTTAATGTGGGGAATTACGTCAGCGGCGCAGCAGCCATTTCTACCGTACTGAAAGTCAATCTGCCCGTTGCCGCCTTTATTACGGCTATCGTCAGCACCTTCTATTTCGCCTTCGGCGGCATGAAAGGCGTGGCGTGGGTTACCGTGCTGCACAGTGCGCTGAAATACTTCGGCATTCTGGCCATCATGGGTTTTGCGTTATCCAAAACCGGCGGTTTCACGCCGATGATCGAAAACATGCCGGACTTCTACTGGACCTGGGATGGCAACATCGGCGCGTCGACCATTTTCGCGTGGCTTATCGGCACCATTGGCTCCATCTTCTGCACCCAGTTTGTGATCCAGGCCATCTCCTCCACTAAAGATGTTAAATCGGCTAAACGCTCCACCTGGGTCGCGTTCTTCTTCTGCCTGCCGATCGCGCTGGCCATTGCGGTGATTGGCGTGGCGGCAAAATACCTGCATCCGGAGATCGACAGCCTGTATGCGATGCCGATTTTCCTGCAGGATATGAACCCGTGGCTGGCCGGTCTGGTCACCACCTCTCTGGTGGCGTCCATCTTCGTCAGCGTCAGTACCGTGGCGCTCGCCATTGCCTCCCTGGTGGTCAAAGATTTCTACGTGCCGATGCGCAACCCGACGCCCGAGCAGGAGTTTAAAGCTACCCGCTGGATCTCCCTGCTGATTGGTTTCCTGCCGCTGATTTTTGTTCTGCTGGTGCCTGAAGTGCTGAAGCTGTCGTTCTTTACCCGCGCCATTCGTCTGTCGATTTCCGTCGTGGCGGTCATCGCATTCTACGCCCCGTTCTTCCGCAGTACCCGCGGAGCCAATGCTGGGCTGATCGGCGCCTGCGTCGTGACCTCTGTCTGGTATCTGCTGGGCGATCCGTTTGGCATTAACAATATGTACATCGCCCTGCTGACCCCTGCGGTCATCATGGTCATCGACCGTCTCATTCCGGGAAAGGCACAGGGTAAAGCGCCAACCCCCGTTGAAAACAATGGAGTCTGATATGTCTGTAACCGTAACCCGCGACGGGATTATTCGCCCACAACAGGATACGCGCGTGGAGGCGGCCATGCTGCCTTCCGCCTGCCCACAAAACCACGCGGCAAATCTGCTGCCGCTGCCGGATGGTTCGCTGATGTGCGTCTGGTTTGGCGGTACCCAGGAGGGTATTGCGGATATCTCTGTGTGGGGTTCGCGCCTGTCACCGGGAAGCCAGCAGTGGAGTGAGGCAGAAAAACTGTCGGATGATGCCACGCGCTCCGAACAGAACCCGGTTCTGTTCCTGGCACCCGATAACGTGCTGTGGCTGCTGTGGACCGCGCAAATGTCCGGCAACCAGGACACCGCTATTGTGCGCTATCGCCAGTCCCGGGATCTGGGTAAAACCTGGGGGGGCATCGCGACCCTGCTCGATAAACCCGGCACCTTTATTCGTCAGCCGATTGTCGTGCTGGAGAACGGTAACTGGCTGCTGCCGGTGTTTTACTGCCGCACCCGGCCGGGTGAGAAATGGGTCGGTAACGATGACATCAGCGCGGTGAAAATCTCCGAAGACGGGGGCAAAACCTGGCGTGATGTCGAGGTGCCGGACAGCCTGGGCTGCGTCCATATGAATATCACCCCGCTGCGCAATGGCACCCTGGTTGCCCTGTTCCGCAGCCGCTGGGCGGATAACATTTATTACAGCCAGTCAACGGACAACGGCGAAAGCTGGTCCGTGCCGGAACCCACGGTATTACCTAACAACAACTCCTCTATCCAGGTGACAACGCTTGCCAGTGGCGAGCTGGTGCTGGTGTTTAACCTCATGAGCGCCGCCGGGGCGCAGGAGCGTCGCACCTCGCTGTACGATGAAATTGACGATGGCGATGGCCGTAAAGAGCCGGTTGTAACCCACGGTCGAACCGCCTTCTGGGGTGCCCCGCGTGCGCCAATGACCGTCGCCATTTCGCCGGACGGAGGCAAAAGCTGGCCGTGGCAACGGCATCTGGACGAGGGAGATGGCTACTGCATGACTAACAACTCTCTGGAGAAACTGAACCGTGAGTTTTCCTATCCGAGCATTAAACAGAGCCCGGATGGCAGCCTGCATATCGCCTACACCTACTTTCGTCAGGCCATAAAATACGTGCGGGTGACGCCCGAATGGGTCAAGGAGTCAGCATGATTATCGGACATCTCGACGCCCTGCCGCTGGCAGGGTTACCTCCAATGTTGTATGCCCTGCTGTCCCGCCCGGACTGCACGCTGCAGGCGCTTAGCGAACGCGATGACGGCCGCTGGCAGCCGGACAATGCCCCCTGGTTTTGCCAGATTGGTCCGGCGCAGACGCAGCCGCGCGCGGAGCGGCATACGGAGTACCATCACCAGTGGGCGGATATTCAGGTTGTGCTGGCGGGAGAAGAACTCATCTATGCCGGCGCGCGCCCTGTTGGCAAGCCGGATGACGAAGAGCGTAAAGCGGACCTGTTCATTGCCAGCTCATCGGCACACAGTGTCCGGATCCGTCTTGGCGCGGGTGACTTTGCGGTCTTTTCTCCCGGAGAACCACACCAGGCGCTATGCGCCAGCGGCGCGCCGATGACCGTGCGCAAAGCGGTGTTTAAAGTTCCTCGTTCAATGCTGGAGGTCTGACATGCGTCACGCCGTCGTGACCGGAGCAAGCTCCGGAATTGGTGAGGCCATCGTTAAGCGTTTACTGGCGGAAGGCTGGCAGGTCACCGGACTCAGCCGCCGCGCCGTGATGCCGGATACCCCTGGCTTTACGGGGTTACGCGTGGATATCACCGACCCTGAGGCGCTGAACAGCGCCCTGCACGCCATCGCGACACCGCAGGCGGTGATCCACGCCGCCGGGATGATGGCCGCCGCCCCACTGGGGCAACTGGAAAGCAGGGTTGGCGCGTCACTGTGGCAACTGCACGTCCAGGCCTGCGAAGCCCTGTTTAACCATTTCGCGCCCGCTATGACCGCCGGTGGACGATTTGTGGCGATTGGCAGCAGAACCTCCCGCGGGGCGGCAGGTCGTTCACAGTATGTTGCCACCAAGGCGGCGATGACAGGGATGGTCAGAAGCTGGGCGGCGGAACTGGCCCCGCGTGGGATCACCGCAAACGTGGTCGCGCCGGGCGCCACCCAAACGCCGATGCTTAGCGCACCGGGGCGAGAAAGTTCACCGCCTACCTGTCCGCCCATCGGCCGTCTTATCACGCCAGAAGAGGTCGCGGGACTGGTGAATTTCTTGCTCAGCGATGAAGCCGCCGCCATCACGGGCCAGGAGATGGTGATATGCGGCGGCGCCTCGCTCAGCTAGCGCAGGAAGATACGCCCTTTCAGATAGAGCGTCGCCTGGCCGCCAATCAGCACACGGTCGCCCTTCAGTTCGCAGCGCAGATCCCCGCCACGGTATGAAACCTGGCGGGCGTTCATCGACGTTTTGCCCAGCTTCTCGCTCCAGTACGGTATCAGCATGCTGTGCGTCGATCCGGTGACCGGATCTTCCGGTACCCCTTCGCCCGGGCAGAAGAAGCGGCTGACGAAGTCATACTCCTCTCCTGGTGCCGTCACGCAGACCATTTTCCCGAGCGGCGCCATCGCTGCAATATCCGGGGTTAAGGCCTCCACCTGTTGCTGGCTCTCCAGTACCACCATGTAATCCCGTCCGACGCGGACCTCTTTAGCCTGGGCTATCCCCAGCGCGCTGAACAGGCCCGGCGGGGGATTGTCAACCACCTCGGTCGACCACGCAGGGAAATTGAGCGTCAGCCAGTCGCCGCTGCGTTTCACCGTCAACTCACCCACGAAGCGCGTGGTGAAGGTGATTTCGGTATGCGGATAATCGAGGTATTCGAAAATCACGTGGGACGCTGCCAGCGTCGCGTGGCCGCAGAGGTTGATTTCATGCAGCGTGGTAAACCAGCGCAGCTCGAACCCGGTGTCGGTGCGTACGAAAAACGCCGTCTCAGACTGGTTATGCTGTTGCGCCATTTTGAGCAGCGTCTCATCCGAAAGCCACTCCTCCAGCGGGCATACCGCCGCTGCATTGCCGCCAAACGCCCTGTCGCTGAAGGCATCCACCAGATAAAAATCAATTTCCTGCATTGTCTTTTCCTCTGTTGTTATAGGTATCTAGCGCAGAAAAACTGTGCCTTTCAAATAGCATGACGCCTGTCCGCTCATCAGCACGCGCGAGCCTTTTAGCTCGCACCGGACGTCGCCGCCCCGCGCGGAAACCTGACGGGCAAACATCGTCGTTTTACCCAATTTTTCGCTCCAGTAAGGAATGAGCATGGTATGTGCAGAGCCGGTCACCGGATCTTCCCAGACGGCAACGCCGGGGGAGAAAAAGCGGCTGACGAAATCGTAATCCCCGTCGCCTCGCGCCGTAACGGCAACCTTATGTTCGCCAGGCGTCATGGCTGAAATTGTCGGTGCGAGTGCTTCAACCTGCTGGCGATCTTCCAGCACCACCACCCATGCGCGGCCTTTGCGGGCTTCAACGTAGCGGCGGATACCGAGCGCCGCGAGCATCTCCGGCGGGGGCGTCTCTTCATGCGTGGGACATGCCGGGAAATCCAGCGTCAGCCACTCCCCCTCCCGGCTCACCGTCAGGCGGCCAGAGGCCGTTTCGAAGTGGATCCGCGAGTCAGGATAGCCCAGCTCATTGAACAGAACGTACGCCGCAGCAAGCGTGGCGTGACCGCAAAGATTAACTTCGGTCAGTGTGGTAAACCAGCGTAGCTCAATGCCCCCTTTCGTACAGACGAAAAATGCGGTTTCCGACTGATTATGCTGTTGCGCCATTTTCAGTAACGTTTCGTCCGGCAGCCACGCCTTGAGCGGGCAAACGGCAGCCGGATTTCCGCCAAATGACACATTGCTAAACGCATCGACCAGATAAAAATCAATCTCCTGCACTGTCTTACCGCCTGTTTTTGTTGGAGTGTTCTTTTATATTCAATGAAAACCCTGCCTCCGGCTACCGCTTTCATAAGGTAAATATTGAGATCTGCATCACATAATGGTTGAGTTTTCGCCGTGCAAGGCTTTAAGATCGTCTCCTCTTCTTTTGCAACGAATCTCCGACATCCCTATGACAACGAACACAGTTTCCCGCAGGGTTGCGTGGCTACGCGTGGTCACGCTGGCTATTGCCGCGTTTATTTTCAACACCACAGAATTTGTTCCGGTTGGGCTGTTGTCTGACATCGCAGAGAGTTTCCAGATGGAAACGGCGCAGGTGGGCATTATGTTGACCATTTACGCCTGGGTGGTGGCGTTGATGTCGCTGCCGTTTATGCTGCTTACCAGCCAGATGGAGCGGCGTAAGCTACTGATCGGGCTGTTTGCGTTGTTTATCGCCAGCCACGTGCTGTCGTTCCTGGCGTGGAATTTTACGGTGCTGGTGTTAAGCCGCGTCGGGATCGCCTTTGCGCATGCCGTTTTCTGGTCGATTACCGCGTCGCTGGCTATCCGACTGGCACCAGCGGGGAAACGCGCCCAGGCGCTGAGCCTGATTGCCACCGGGACCGCGCTGGCGATGGTGCTGGGCCTGCCGATTGGCCGTATCGTGGGCCAATACTTCGGCTGGCGTACCACGTTCTTCGCCATTGGCATGGGAGCGCTGGTTACCCTGGTGTGTCTGGTGAAACTGCTGCCGAAGCTGCCAAGCGAGCATTCCGGCTCGCTGAAAAGCCTGCCGCTGTTGATGCGTCGCCCGGCGCTGCTGAGCATTTATCTGCTTACCGTTATTGTGGTCACCGCCCACTATACGGCTTACAGCTATATCGAGCCGTTCGTTCAGGTGGTGGCCGGCTTTAGCGGCAATTTTGCCACCCTTCTCCTGCTGCTCCTGGGCGGGGCGGGCATTATTGGCAGTATTCTTTTCGGCAAGCTTGGCAATCAGCACGCTTCAGCGCTGGTGAGCAGCGCCATCGGTTTGCTGCTGGCGTGTCTGCTGCTGCTGATGCCCGCCGCGGGCAGTGAAAGCCAGCTGGCAATCCTCAGCCTGTTCTGGGGCGTAGCGATCATGATTATCGGTCTCGGGATGCAGGTGAAAGTGCTGGCCCTCGCGCCGGATGCCACAGACGTGGCGATGTCGCTGTTCTCGGGCATTTTTAACCTGGGCATTGGCGCGGGTGCGCTGGTGGGCAATCAGGTGATTCTGCACGTGTCCATGTCGGCGATTGGCTATCTGGGGGCCATTCCGGCACTGGTGGCGCTTATCTGGTCGGTGCTGATCTTCCGTAAATGGCCGGTGGCGCTGGAGGAACAGGGGCAGCACGGGTGACGTCTGTTTGTGCCGGGTGGCGCTGCGCTTACCCGGCCTACAAACCCGTAATAACGTCAGCCCCGCCACCCGGCAATGACCTCAGTGGTAAGTCTTAATAATCTCCAGCACGCCGTTAATAATAAACTGCACGCCCATACATACCAGCAAGAACCCCATCAGACGGGAAATCGCCTCGATACCGCCTTTGCCGACCCAGCGCATAATTGCCCCGGAACTGCGCAATGATGCCCACACAATAATGCCGATCAGTGCAAATATCAGCGGTGGCGCAACGGTCACAACCCAGTCCGGAAACGTAGTGCCGTCACGTACCGTTGAGGCAGAACTGATGATCATCGCAATGGTCCCTGGCCCTGCCGTGCTCGGCATGGCTAACGGTACAAAGGCGATATTCGCACTCGGTTCGGTCTCCAGCTCTTCGGATTTGCTCTTCGCTTCAGGCGATTCATGCGCTTTTTGCGCCGGAAACAGCATGCGGAAACCGATAAAGGCCACAATCAGCCCCCCGGCGATACGCAGACCCGGGATGGAGATCCCGAAGGTATTCATCACCAGCTGACCGGCGTAGTAAGCCACCATCATGATGGCGAACACATACACTGAGGCCATCATCGACTGATGATTGCGCTCTGCGCTGTTCATATTCCCTGCCAGCCCGAGGAAAAGCGCTACCGTCGTTAAGGGGTTGGCCAACGGCAGTAATACCACCAGCCCAAGACCAATTGCTTTTATCAAATCCAACATAGTGCGTCGTTGTCCTTATCCATGTTTATCACCGCAATTATAGGGTGAAAGTGTGACATTGAGCCATTCACGCAACGTAACGATTATTTTCATGAAGGAACGATAACCCTGCGTTATCTGTATGATTTGAAAGACCTCAATAAAAGTTCATGAAACGTTTTAGCAATTCGTGGCATCCGCAGATCCATTCAGTTGACTTATACTTGCCTGAGCAATAATATCTGCCGTGATTAAACTACTTGCCAGGGCAACCATTGTGAAAAGCACCAGTGATATCTTCAACGACGTTGTTCCGCTGGGTCGTCTTATTCATCTGGTTAATCAGAAAAAAGACCGCCTGCTGAATGACTACCTGTCGCCGCTGGATATCACCGCAACGCAGTTCAAAGTGCTGTGCTCCATTCGCTGTCAGGTGTGTATCACCCCGGTTGAGTTAAAAAAGGTGCTCTCTGTCGATCTGGGCGCGCTGACCCGCATGCTGGATCGTCTCGTCTGTAAAGGATGGATAGAACGAAGCCCTAACCCGAATGACAAGCGCGGCGTCCTGGTGACACTCACCAGCGACGGTGCGGATATGTGTGAACAATGTCATCAATTAGTAGGACAAACACTGCATCAGGAACTAACAAAAAACTTAACGGCAGAGGAAGTGGCAACGCTTGAGCTTTTGCTTAAGAAAATACTGCCGTAAACAGAAAAAGAGGTATGACGATGTCCAGACGCAATACTGACGCTATCACTATTCATAGCATTTTGGACTGGATCGAAGATAACCTGGAATCGCCGCTCTCCCTTGAAAAAGTGTCAGAGCGTTCAGGTTACTCCAAATGGCACCTGCAACGGATGTTTAAAAAAGAGACCGGTCATTCATTAGGTCAATATATTCGCAGCCGCAAGCTGACGGAAATTGCCCAAAAACTGAAAGAAAGCAATGAACCGATCCTTTATCTGGCGGAGCGATACGGGTTTGAATCGCAACAGACCCTGACGCGTACGTTTAAGAACTACTTCGACGTGCCGCCTCATAAGTATCGTATCACCAGCGTGCCGGGTGAATCCCGATACCTTTATCCGCTAAAACATTGTAGTTAATCATCGCCTGTAAAGACGTAACCGAGGAAATCATGAACGTTACCGCCTCCGCCGCCCTCGCCTTGCTGGTGCTCTTTTCCAGCCAGACCTTCGCGGAGCAACCCCCTCGTGCAACGCAGCAAAATAATCATGACACGATGATTTTGCCGTCAGCACATAGCCAGTCCCCTTATGATTTCAACCACATGGGGTCTGGTAGCGACAAATCCGACGAATTAGGCGTGCCTTATTATAATCAGCACGGCTTCTGATTCGTTTTGCCCCGCCGATGCGGGGCTTTTTTCTGCCCTAATTCCGCACTCGCGCCGCCCGACGCACGCGTAAGCCAAACACGTTGATATACAGCCCGGCCATGATCAGCACCGCGCCGAGCAGCTGTAATGCACTCAGCTTTTCGTCCAGCAAAATCGCAGCGCTCGCCAGCCCGACAACCGGCACCAGCAGCGATAACGGCGCCACGCGCCAGGTTTCATAGCGCCCCAGCAGAGAACCCCAGATCCCGTACCCGATAATGGTGGCGACAAACGCCAGGTAGACCAGTGAAAGAATAGTGGTGAGATCGATTTCAACCAGACTCGTCAGCATCACCGCCGGGCCATCAAAAATCAGCGAGGCCACCATAAACGGCACAATCGGGATCAGCGCGCTCCAGACCACCAGCGACATGACCTGCGGGCGTGTTTCATGCTGCATGATCAGCTTGTTGAAAATATTGCCGCAGGCCCAGCTCAGCCCCGCTGCCAGCGTCAGCATAAAGCCCAGCAACGCCACGTGTTGACCATTCAGGCTGGCCTCAATCAGCACCAGCACGCCAAACACGGCCAGAGTGATCCCCGCCAGCTGTTTGCCCTGTAAACGCTCGCCAAAAACAAACGCACCAAGAATGATGGTGAAGAACGCCTGCGCCTGCAGCACCAGCGAGGCAAGACCGGCAGGCATACCAAACTTAATGGCGCAGAACAGAAACGCAAACTGGCCAAAGCTGATGGTCAGGCCATAACCCAGCAGCAGCGTTAGCGGGATTTTCGGGCGGGCAACAAAAAACAGTGCCGGGAAGGCGACCAGCATAAAGCGCAAACCGGCCAACATCAGCGGAGGCATGTTATGCAACCCCACTTTGATGACCACAAAATTAAGTCCCCATACGATGACCACCAGCAGTGCCAGCAATCCGTCTTTACGCGTCATACCCTGCCCCTGATTTATTAATAATTTGTTAACACTTCAAGGTAACAGAAAAAAGTGCGTCGCGAGAAGATCATTAATTCTGGCAGGCAGTTGAAGCACTTACGGATAAATTGGGCGCTATACAAGCTTCTTATGTCGTGATACTCCTTTTAGGACACACTATAAAAAGCATAAGCATTTGTCGGGCAGGAATATGAAACCATCTCTCAGGCGCTCAACCGCAGCGCTGCTGGCATCGTCATTGTTATTAACCATCGGTCGTGGCGCTACGCTGCCGTTTATGACTATTTATCTCACGCGCGTGTTTAACATGAGCGTCGAGAATATTGGTTATGCCCTGACCATTGCCTTGACCATCGGCGTGATATTCAGCCTGGGATTTGGCATTCTGGCCGATAAGTTCGATAAAAAGCGCTACATGCTGATCGCGATTGTGGCGTTTATCGCCGGTTTTGTGGCGATCCCGCTGGTCAATAACGTCACCCTGGTGGTGCTGTTCTTTTCGTTAATCAACTGTGCCTATTCTGTGTTCTCGACGGTGCTGAAAGCCTGGTTCTCCGACGTGCAGACCTCCAGTGAAAAAGCCCGCGTTTTTTCGCTGAACTACAGTTTTTTGAACATCGGCTGGACGATCGGGCCGCCTCTTGGCACGTTTCTGGTAATGTACAGCCTGCAGCTGCCGTTCTGGCTGGCCGCGTTCTGTGCCGCTCTGCCGCTGGGGTTTATCCACTTCTTTGTGCAAAAAAGCATTGCGTTAGATGCCGCGGAGCAGAAGACAACGTGGCAGCCGTCGGTTTTGCTGAAAGACCGCGCGCTGTTCTGGTATACGCTCTCTGGCCTGCTCGCGTCATACGTCGGCGGGTCGTTCGCGAGCTGTATTTCGCAGTATGTTCTGGCTGCACATGCAGACAGTGATTTCGCCGAAAAGGTGGTCGCCGTGGTTCTGCCCGTCAATGCCGCCGTGGTGGTGACGCTGCAGTACGCACTCGGACGCAAGATCTCTGCCAGTAATATTCGCCCGTTGATGACAGCCGCCACCCTGTTTTTTATCGTGGGGTTGGGTGGCTTTATGATCTCCGGAGAAAACCTGATTTACTGGGGCATCGCCGCCGCCATCTTTACGCTGGGTGAGATTATTTATGCACCGGGTGAATATATGCTGATCGACAACATCGCCCCGCCGGGTATGAAAGCAAGCTACTTCTCCGCTCAGGCGCTGGGCTGGCTCGGCGCGGCGGCCAACCCGATGATCACCGGCATCATCCTGACCCATTTGCCGCACTGGTCGCTGTTTATGATTATGATGGCGGCTATCGTCATTGCCTGGCTGATGATCCTGCGCGGAATGAGCGTGAAGCGTGAAGATTGCGTGTCGGGTAGCGCTGCGCTTACCCGACCTACAAAACCCTGATCGCAGGCCGGGTAAGGCGTAGCCGCCACCCGGCAACAGCAACAGCCTAGTGGTGCAGCATCTCCTCCACCACCTGCTCTTTGTACATCTCGTTTGGATAATAGGTCGGCCAGTTATCCATCTCTTTCAGCAGTGCCTCGTGGGAGGTATTGCCCATAAAGATGTGGAAGTGGGATGAGGCTTTTGGCGCAATGGTGTGGTCGCTGAACTGAACAAACTTCGGTGCCTTGCTGCCCGCGTCCTTACACTCAAACAGATAACGAACACCTTTTTTGCCTGACGCGTAGGTCAGAATTTTGTAGCCGCTGTAATCATACTGACAGCGGCTGACCTCTTTACCTTTATGGAATTCCATGACGTTATTTTCGATGCCGATAGCTTCCACATCGGTGGCGTACCCCGTGCGGTAATAGGCTTTGATCTCGTCGAACGTTTTATTGTCCTTCTGCGCCTTCTTTCTGAAGACCGGATCCAGCGAGCCATCCAGCAGGAAGGGATAAACGGACTGCCAGGTGCCGTCCCAGTCGGACAGTTTCCGGTCCTTAACGTCTTTGTCCGCAAACACGCCGTTTGCCGCCTTTTGCTCCGCTTCGGTCATCTGGTGACCGTGTGAGTGGGCAAACAGCTGGCCGCTGACCAGCAGCGCCCCCAGAGTCATCGCAAATTTTCCAATATGTGCAGCCACAACAGTATCCTCACTCCGTTTTTATAAGAATGAGGATGTTATATTATAACATTTCAGATCGCAACCTGTCCGCGAACGCCCTCCTGCTCCATGTTTTCTCCCCGTCCTCGCTGGATAATGGTGCCGCGAGACATGAGCAGATAGCTGTCTGCCAGCGCTGCCGCAAAGTCATAAAACTGCTCCACAAGCAGGATCGCCATGTCCCCCCGGTCTGCAAGCTGGCGGATCACGTGGCCAATCTCTTTGATTACCGAGGGCTGAATGCCTTCGGTAGGTTCATCGAGGATCAGCAGCTGCGGACGGCTCGCCAGGGCGCGACCTATCGCCAGCTGCTGCTGTTGTCCGCCAGAGAGATCGCCTCCGCGTCGATGCTTCATCTCTTTTAATACCGGGAAAAGCTGCCAGATTTCCTCCGGGACATGTTTTGCTTCCCGGGCTGAGAAGCGCGAGAGCCCCATGAGCAGATTCTCTTCCACGGTTAAGCGCGGGAAAATCTCACGTCCCTGCGGTACATACGCCACGCCAGACTGCACCCGCTGGTGCGGCTTGCTGTGGGTGATCTTTTTCCCCTGCCAGATAACCTCACCCGTTTTCGCCGGGATCAGCCCCATCAGACACTTCAGCAGCGTGGTTTTACCCACGCCATTGCGCCCCAGCAGGCAGGTCACTTCGCCGGTGATGGCCTCAAAGCTCACGCCGCGCAGAATATGGCTTCCACCGTAATATTGATTCAGTTCGTTAACCTGTAACATCAAGGCTCCTTAGCGTCCCAGATAGACTTCAATTACCTGCTCGTTGGCCTGTACCTCGCGCAGCGAGCCTTCTGCCAGCACCTGTCCCTGATGCAGTACGGTCACGCGATCGGCAATGGTTTCAACAAACCCCATGTCATGTTCAACCACCATCAATGAGTGCTTGCCTGCCAGGGTCCGGAAAAGCTCGGCGGTGTACTCGGTCTCCGCGTCCGTCATCCCGGCGGCGGGTTCGTCCAGCAACAGCAGATGCGGATCCTGGACCAGCAGCATTCCGATCTCGAGGAACTGTTTTTGTCCGTGCGAAAGCAGTCCGGCGCGGCGGTCGCGTTCACCGGCGAGCCGCAGCAGGACCAGCATCTCATCAATACGATCGCGCTGTTCGCCGTTGATTTTGGCCCGCAGGCTTGCCCAGACGGACTTGTCGGTTTTCATGGCGATCTCAAGGTTTTCCCATACCGTCAGCGCCTCAAATACCGTCGGTTTCTGAAACTTGCGGCCAATCCCCTGGCGCGCAATGGCGGCTGGCTCAAGCTGGGTCAGATCTACCGACTGGTCATAAACGGCTTTACCGCTTTTTGGCCGCGTTTTGCCGGTGATCACGTCCATCAGCGTGGTTTTTCCCGCGCCGTTTGGGCCAATCACGCAGCGCAACTCGCCCACGCCGATGTTCAGCGTGAGATCCGTCAGCGCCTGAAACCCATCGAAGTTAACGTTGATCTTATCCAGCTGCAGCACCGGGTCCGTCTGCTCGCGATAGCGATCCCCGGGCAACTGGCGAGTGAATAATCCTTCGGCTGGCTGCATTATTTCTCTCCCTTACGAAACAGGCCGTAGACGCCGCGCGGTAAAAACAGCGTAACCGCGATAAAAATCAGCCCGAGAAACAGCTGCCAGTATTCCGGCATTGCGACGGTGAAGAAACTCTTCGCGCCGTTCACCAGCGCCGCGCCAATGACCGGGCCAACCAGCGTGCCGCGGCCGCCCAGCGCCACCCAGATGGCGGACTCAATGGAGTTGGTCGGCGACATTTCACCGGGGTTAATAATCCCGACCTGCGGCACATAGAGCGCTCCCGCCAGGCCACACAGCATGGCGGAAAGCGTCCATACCAGCAGCTTAAATCCCTTCGGATCGTAGCCGCAAAACGTCAGGCGGTTTTCAGCGTCGCGCACGGCGGTGAGAATACGGCCAAACTTGCTTCTGGCGAGGGCAAAGCCGATGCCAAGCGTGAGGAGCAGCAACATGACGGTCGCCAGAAACAGCGCGATACGTGTCGTGGTCGCGGTGATGGAGAACCCCAGCAACGTGGTAAAACCGGTAAAACCGTTATTGCCACCAAACCCGGTTTCGTTGCGAAAGAACAGCAACATTCCCGCGTACGTCAGGGCCTGCGTCATGATCGAGAAATAAACGCCTTTGATTTTTGAGCGAAAGGCAAACCAGCCAAACACCAGCGCCAGCAGCCCTGGCACCATCACAATCAGTACCAGCGCCCAGGCAAAGTGCTGGGTTCCCCACCAGAACCACGGCAGTTCACTCCAGGAGAGAAACGACATAAATGCGGGCAGCCCATCGCCTGCGGCCTCGCGCATCAGGTACATCCCCATGGCGTATCCGCCCAGGGCGAAGAAGATCCCGTGGCCCAGCGAGAGCATACCGGCATATCCCCATACCAGATCGAGCGCCACCGCAACGATGGCGTAGCACAGGATTTTGCCGAGCAGCGTCAGCATCCAGGTCGACAGCGCCAGCGGATGGGTGGCGGGCAACATCGCAAAGAACGGCAATATAAGCAAACACGCCACCAGCAGGCTGCCTGCAATCTGCGTTGTGCGTGGCGCTTTTCGCGCCAGTTTTAAGGTAAGTGGCTGGCTCATCAGTCAGTGACCCTCCCTTTCAGCGCAAACAATCCCTGCGGACGTTTCTGAATAAACAGAATAATGGCCACCAGAATGACGATTTTGCCCAGCACGGCCCCCATCTGCGGCTCAAGAATTTTGTTGAAGATCCCAAGGCCAAACGCCGCCGCCACGCTCCCCGCCAGCTGTCCGACGCCACCAAGAACCACCACCAGGAAGGAGTCGATAATGTAACCCTGGCCCAGTTCCGGCCCGACGTTGCCCAGCTGGGAGAGCGCCACGCCGCCTAAACCGGCGATGCCGGAGCCCAGACCAAACGCCAGCATATCGACACGCCCGGTCGGCACCCCGCAACAGGCCGCCATGCTGCGGTTTTGCGTTACCGCACGCACGTTCAGGCCGAGACGGGTTTTATTCAGGACCAGCCAGGTGAAGAACAGCACCATCAGCACAAAGCCCAATACCACAATGCGGTTCCACGGTAGCGTCAGGTTGGCAAACACCTGCACCCCGCCTGACAGCCAGGCCGGGTTTGCCACCTCCAGGTTTTGTGCGCCAAACGTCATGCGTACCAGCTGAATCAGCATCAGGCTGATACCCCAGGTGGCTAGTAATGTCTCCAGCGGACGACCGTAGAGATGGCGGATCACGGTGCGTTCAAGGATCATCCCGATGCCTGCGGTCAGGCAGAAGGCGACAGGCAGCGCGACGACCGGATACAGCGCCAGCCACTGAGGCGTGACGCTGGCCATGATCTGCTGAACCATCCACGTGGCGTACGCCCCAAGCATCAGCATCTCGCCGTGCGCCATGTTGATGACACCCAGCAGCCCATAGGTGATCGCCAGCCCCAGCGCCGCCAGCAGCAGGACCGAGCCCAGCGACAGCCCCATAAACGCCTGCCCGAGGAGATCGCCCCACATCAGACGGTGCTGGATTTGGCTCAGGCTCTCCCCGGCGGCGGCACGCACGCGGGCATCCGGTTCGGTTTGCGTCTGGGTATATGGCATGAGTCGGGATGGCACGTCCGGGTCGTCAGATTGCCCGAGCCGTTCAATAGCCTGAAGACGCACGTCAGCCTGTGGGCTGGCGAGCTGGAGATTAGCCAGCGCCAGCAGCAGCGACTGGCGCGCCACATCGTCCGTTTCACTGCTTACCCGCGTTTGCAGGAGGCCGATCATTTCCGGCTGCGCATCCCGCTGTAACTGGCGCGCGGCGGCACGCCGCTGCGTGACGTTGTCACTGATAAGCTGATGCGTAGCGTTGGCCGTGGCGGCCAGCACCCGCAGACGGTTGGTCAGGCGTACGGCTTTGGTTTGCCCTTCTGCAACAGGGGAATCTCCCAGCGCCACCATCTCGCCATTGCGTCGCGCAAAGGCATGTTTCTGGCTGTCGGCAAACAGATTTTCGTTTTGCAGCGCCTGCAGTAACGGCAGTCTTGCGGCATCCGGCGCGAGAGCCCAGCGGGTCAGCATCTCCGCCTGCTGGCTGCGGCTGGCGGCAACAAATTGATCGGCATCCGATGCCTGCGCCATCCCTGGCAGCAGCCCGGTAAGCCATACAATAGCGATCATCATGCGCATGGCGTTCATGACTTTTCTCCCTGCAGTAATGGCTTAGTTGCTGGCGGTCTTCATCGGCTGATCGGGCTTTTTATCATTCCCGGCGATGAACGGGCTCCACGGCTGGGCGCGTACCGGCTCTTCCGTCTGCCAGACCACGTTAAACTGGCCGTTACCTTCGATTTCACCGATCATGACCGGCTTATGCAGGTGATGGTTGGTGGCATCCATGGTGAGCGTAAAGCCGGAGGGTGCCTTAAAGGACTGTCCGGCCATGGCCGCGCGCACTTTATCCACGTCGGTGGTGCCTGCTTTCTCTACCGCCTGCGCCCACATGTGGATCCCAACATAGGTGGCTTCCATCGGGTCGTTGGTGACTACGGTATCGGCGTTAGGCAGCTTATGGGCTTTGGCATAGGCTTTATAGTCCGCCACGAAGGCCTGGTTGGTCGGGTTATCGACGGACTCGAAGTAGTTCCACGCGGCCAGGTTGCCGACCAGCGGTTTGGTGTCAATCCCGCGCAGCTCCTCTTCGCCAACGGAGAACGCCACCACCGGGACATCGGTTGCTTTCAGCCCCTGGTTAGCCAGTTCTTTGTAGAACGGGACGTTAGAATCGCCGTTGATGGTGGAGACCACCGCGGTTTTACCGCCTGCGGAGAATTTCTTGATGTTGGCGACGATGGTCTGGTAGTCACTGTGTCCGAACGGGGTGTAGACCTCTTCGATATCTTTGTCTTCCACGCCTTTGGAGTGCAGGAAGGCGCGCAGGATCTTGTTGGTGGTTCGCGGGTAGACGTAATCCGTGCCCAACAGGAAGAAGCGTTTAGCGCTACCGCCGTCTTCGCTCATCAGGTATTCCACCGCCGGAATGGCCTGCTGGTTTGGCGCCGCACCGGTATAGAAGACGTTCGGCGACATCTCTTCGCCTTCGTATTGCACCGGATAGAACAGCAGACCGTTCAGTTCCTCAAATACCGGCAGTACGGATTTACGTGACACCGAGGTCCAGCAGCCAAACACCACGGCCACTTTATCCTGGCTCAGCAGCTGACGCGCTTTTTCAGCAAACAGCGGCCAGTTAGAGGCCGGGTCAACCACCACTGGCTCCAGTTTTTTACCCAGCACCCCGCCTTTGGCGTTGATCTCGTCAATCGTCATCAGGGCGACATCTTTCAGGGGCGTTTCTGAGATCGCCATCGTGCCGGAGAGCGAATGCATAATCCCCACTTTGATGGTATCGGCCGCCTGTGCGCCAAAACTCATCCCCATAGCAACGACTGACGCAGACAACGCGAAGGCTTTTAATAATGTACGACGGTGCATATTTTCACTCCTGAAAAAGAACGCTGTGCGAAGACGTCCGTTACGGCATGGACGCGGAAAAATGTCTCAGCGAAACAGGAGCAAAAAGGATGCCAGGATGAATAACGTGCTATTGCAGGATGTGTAACGCGGGATGTAAAGAGAACGACTCAGAATGGTACAGCGCTGCACTTTTATAATGCAGCGCTGTGACGACGGGATTACCAGACTTCGCTGGCGATCTGCGTGACCAGACGCACTTTGTCCCACTGCTGGGCTTCACTCAGGGTGTTGCCCTCTTCGGTGGAGGCAAAACCGCACTGCGGGCTGAGGCAGATCTGCTCTTTTGCCACGTATCTGGCCGCCTCCTCCAGGCGCGCCTTCACCCCTTCAGGGTTTTCCAGCTCGCCATTTTTGGTGGTGATCAGCCCAAGTACCACCTGCTGCTTGCCCGGGCGGACAAAGCGCAGCGGTGCGAAATCACCGCTACGGTCATTGTCGTACTCCAGGAAGAAGGCATCGACGTTCACCGTGCCGAACAGCACCTGGGCCACCGGCTCATAACCGCCTTCGGAAATCCAGGTGGAGCGGAAGTTACCGCGACAGACATGCAGACCGATGGTCAAATCGTCTGGTTTTCCTTCCAGCGCCTTGTTCAGCACGCGGGCATAGGTACGCGCCAGCTCATCGGCATCTTCCCCGCGCTCGCGGATCTGACGACGCTGGTCATCCGAACAGAGGTAGGCCCAGACGGTATCATCCAGTTGCAGATAGCGACAGCCTGCATCATAAAATGCCCGGATGGCGTCGCGCCAGGTGGTGGCCAGATCGTCAAAATAGTCATTCAGATCAGGATAGACCGTCGCATCGATGTCTTTGCGACCGCCACGGAAGTGCAGCACGCTCGGGCTGGGAATGGTCATTTTTGGCTGCGCGTTGCCGCTGATGCTTTTCAGATAGCGGAAGTCTTCCAGCATCGGATGATCGCCAAAGCCCAGCTTGCCGGTGACGCGCACGCCGTGCGCTTTGGTCTGCACGCCGTTGAACTGAATGCCCTGCTGTGAATCGTAACGCTCAACCCCCTGCAGACCATCGAAGAAATCGAAGTGCCACCAGGCGCGACGGAACTCACCGTCGGTGACCACGTGCAGGCCGCAGGCGCACTGCTGTTCGACCACCTGGCGGATCGCGTCATCTTCCACCGCGCGAAGCTGCCCGGCATCAATCTCACCGCGGGCAAACTGCTGGCGAGCCAGTTTGATGGCATCCGGGCGTAAAAAACTGCCGACTACATCGGCGCGGTATGGTGCGTGCTGTCGCTGCATGGAAATCTCCTCTGTCTGCCGGCGATAATTGCCAGCAGTGATAATTCATCTCTTGAAGTTTTAGACTTCTGGATGTCTAAATGTCCAAAAAAGATGACATACCTGCTGTATCCCGGCAAACGAGAAAATTTCACGACAGTTGAAATTTATTCATGTTCACAGCACGGCAGCGGTTTCGCTACTGGCGAACGCGTACTGTTCGTCCTCCCAGCCGGTGATGCCGCCAATCATGATTTTCACGGGCAGTCCGAGACGCGCCAGCTTCAGCGCGGCTCTGTCCGCGCCGTTACAGTGCGGCCCCGCGCAGTACACCACGAACAGCGTATCGGCCGGCCACTGCGCCATGCGCGCCTCGGTGATCTGGCTCCAGGGCATATGTATCGCGCCGGGCACATGACGACGGGCAAACTGCTCAGGTTTCCCGACAACATGCAGCAACACAAAGTCCTGCTCGTTATTCGTCAGCGCATGGTGCACATCGGCACAGTCCGTTTCGACGCTCAGGCGACGCAGAAAATGGGTAACGGCTTCCTGCGGCTCGGCAGCCGGAAATTCAGTAACATAACTCATGATCCTTCCTCATCTTTGGCGTTTGTGTTAACACTACTCTATCCAGAAATTGATCACGTGAATGCGTCCGCTTATGCCAGAAAACAGCAAAAAGATGACAAACTTAAGACAGGTTTCCCGCCCGCAGGTGGTGGTACTGGCCTATGACGGTTTGTGTACCTTTGAATTTGGCGTGGCGGTGGAAATCTTCGGTTTGCCACGTCCCGAGCTGGGCGACGAATGGTATCGTTTTGCGGTGGCGGGCATTGATGACGGTGAGCTTCGGGCAACCGGTGGGATCCGCATCCTGACCGACGGGGGGCTTGATCTGCTGGAATCGGCAGACCTGATCGTTGTGCCGGGCTGGCGAGGGATGGATGCGCCTGTTCCCGCGGCGCTCTGCGAGGCCTTACGCCGGGCCAATGCGCGCGGTTGCCAGCTGCTTTCTATCTGTTCCGGGGTGTTTGTTCTGGCCGCGTCGGGTCTGCTGAACGGGCGTAAAGCCACCACCCACTGGCGCTATATTGAGGCGCTGAAAGCCCGTTATCCGGCGATCGGCGTGGTCGAGGATGTGTTGTATCAGGATGAAGGCGATATTCTGACCTCTGCGGGAAGCGCGGCAGGCATCGATCTCTGTTTGCACGTGGTGCGACGGGATTACGGTATGGAAACCGCCAACAGCGTCGCGCGCCGTCTGGTGATCCCTCCCCACCGGGATGGCTCCCAGCCGCAGCAGTTGAGTCGCCCGGTGGCACAGCTGCGGGAGAGCCAGCGTCTGGGACAGTTGTTCGACTTCCTGCACAATCACCTGAGCGTTTCTCACAGCGTGGATTCGCTGGCGCGTCGCGTCGGCATGAGCCAGCGCACCTTTCTGCGCCGCTTTCAGGCTGCCACAGGCACCACGCCTGCGCGCTGGCTGCTAAATGAACGACTCCTGCGGGCAAAAGATTATCTTGAGAGCAGCCGTCTCAGCATCGACAGCATTGCTGAACAAACCGGATTTGGACAGGCAGCGACCCTGCGTCACCATTTCCGCCAGCAGTTCGCGCTTTCCCCTGCCCAGTACCGTAAACAGTTTGCCCGCCCGCCACGCTGATGGCCGGTTCGCAGGCAAAAAAAAACCGCCATAATCTGGCGGTAAATGCTTGCATGGATAGATTTGTATTTTCATGTCTACGTCCCGACACTCCATGCCGGGCAGCGGATCAATAACAACCTAACATGCCTGAACTCAACAAAAGCTAAACAGAGCCATTAACCCGCTTTGGTATTAATTTGCAGGTAGCGCATCAGGCCCTGTTCCGCGCTCTGTTTTGCATCATCGTTAATCGCTTCCAGATAGAATGGACGCGAGACGCCATACGGTGCTTTATCTGCTGAAAAAACAGCAAACTGAAATGTTTTACTTTTCGACGGATTGGTACACCCTAATTCCCAACGCTCGTCATCAATTTGCTTGCTATTACATGCCACGCGTCCGTAGTCGCTGGTTAAATAAGAACCGACCCGAGCTTCCGCTGACTGAATATAATCCGGTTCGCCACTCCAGTTAACGTTCATACCTACAACAGCCCCAACGGCAACCACCAGAAGCGCTATTGACATGACTTTTTTCATTGAATCAGATCCATTCCTTTGTCAGAGAAATCTTATTATATAAGATTAATCCTTAAACCTCTGCCATATTTTGATACCAAATTTTAGGGTATGACAAAGATAATTCTTTTTTAAGAAAAATCTCACTACGCGCAAAATATATCCTGTTCGCGCAACATGACATATTCTTTGCGCTAATTTGAAAATGCCAATAATAACCCTACGAAACTACGTTCATGCTAGCGTGGCATTTTTATTGAAGGGGAAGTCCATGTTCAAAAAGGGGTTAACGCTTATGATGCTGGTCTGCGCCCTGTTTTCCGGCCAGCTGATGGCAGGACACAAAGGCCATGAATATTTGTGGGTTAAGAATGTTGATCATCAACTCCGGCACGAGGCAGACAGTGATGAATTACGCAGCGCAGCGGAGGAATCAGCAGAGGGTTTGCGCGAACATCACCTGTGGCAAAAATCGCGCAAACCGGGTACTCACTTTCGTTAATTAATTACCCTTACGTTTCGGCAGGGTTTTCATCAGTTCGTCGGGGCTCACGGAGGCAACAATACGGCCCGGTGGCGGCATTTTGAAAATATGGTTTTTCATTTTGCCAATAACGTGCATTTCACACGGACGACAATCAAATTTGAGGGTCAGCACCTCGTCGCCATTCACCAGCTGCATTGGCGTAGCTTTCCAGCTCTTAATATTGCCTTTCGCCTGTTTCGGGCAAAGATTAAAGGCAAAACGCAGACAATGTTTGGTGATCATCACCGGCACATCACCCTTCTCTTCGTGCGCCTCATAGGCAGCATCAATTAACTGCACGCCGTGGCGATGATAAAACTCGCGCGCTTTATGGTTATACACGTTCGCCAGGAACGATAAATGCGACTCGGGGTAAACGGGCGCTGGCACGGTTTCCGCCTTACGGCTGCCGCGGGGATAATTCGCCAGTCGCGCGTCATCCAGCATCTCTGCCGTTTCCCGGCGGAACTGGTTCAGCAGACTATTTGGCACGAACAGCGCATCCGGCAGATTTACCGCAATGTTGCGCGCATAGTAAATGGTCTGTCCCAGCTTCGCCACGCCATCCTTCAGGCTGTTGAGGGCTTTTTCTGCATTGTTCGCCACCTCAAGCAGACCGTCGAGAGTATGCGTGACGCTGATGCCGTCTTCACAGGTCATGGTCAGGATCAACTGCTCTTCCCAGCCACCTAACTCGATATCCACCGCAATGCGACGCTCGCTGGAGGTTTTCAGCAGCGCCTGCTGCCAGTTGTGGTCAAGGTTACGGTTCAGCGCGGCGTTAGGACGTGCTTTATAGAGATCGGCAGGCATCTCGTTTGGCCAGACGCGATAGCGGTTTTCACCAGTCTTTTCCACCGTATTAGCACGGAAGCCCACGACTTCACGTTTGATCATCACGTTCAGACCATCCCCGTTCGCCAGCGGTTCGGTCACCGACACGTCGAGATAATCTTTGGCGACCTTCAGCACTTCACCCACCGGTAAACCGATAAACTTCGGTGAATCAAACGCGCCAATATCGCCTTTACGGGCATTGACGAAGTAGTCCGTGCTGCCGCGGTGGAAGGTTTTATCCGTCGACGGAATAAAGAAATGCTCGGTGCGACCGGCAGACGCGCGCGCCAGGTCACCGCGATCTTCAATAATGGCGTCCAGCATCTGACGATAATGGGCGGTAATGTTCTTCACGTAGCTCATGTCTTTGTAGCGCCCTTCAATCTTGAAGGAACGCACACCGGCATCAATCAGTGCGCCCAGGTTGGCGGTTTGATCGTTGTCCTTCATGGACAGCAGGTGTTTTTCGAAGGCGACCACGCGGCCCTGATCGTCTTTCAGGGTATACGGCAGACGGCATGCCTGAGAGCAGTCTCCGCGGTTGGCGCTGCGGCCAGTCTGCGCGTGGGAGATATTGCACTGCCCGGAATACGCCACGCACAGCGCACCGTGGATAAAGAACTCAATGGTGGCATCCGTCGCCTGGTGAATATCGCGGATTTGATTCAGGTTCAGCTCGCGCGCCAGCACGATCTGGGAAAAGCCCGCATCGGAGAGAAACTTCGCCTTCTCGACGGTGCGAATATCGCACTGGGTACTGGCGTGCAGTTCAATTGGCGGAATATCCAGCTCCAGTACGCCCATGTCCTGAACAATCAGGGCATCCACGCCGGTCTGGTAGAGATCGGTGATCAGACGTTGCGCAGGCTCCAGTTCATCATCATGCAGTATGGTGTTCAGGGTCACGAACACTTTCGCCCCAAAACGGTGGGCGAACGGCACCAGCTCGGCAATATCGCTCAGGCTGTTGCTGGCGTTATGGCGGGCACCGAAGCCAGGACCGCCAATGTAGACGGCATCAGCCCCATGAAGGATCGCTTCACGGGCGATGGCGGCATCGCGGGCCGGGCTTAAAAGTTCAAGATGATGGGATTGCAGGCGCATACTTCGTCGTTATCCGTTATGGTCAAAATGGCGGCTATTGTAGTCAGAAGTATGCATCAGCGAAACAGTTTTGCGAGCCTTTAGCGGGGATAATGAATCAGGGAGTGAAAATGCACCGGTCGGCTGCTGCTGTTGCGGTAGGCATGCGGTTTATCCCCGGCAAAACGCACGCCCTGATCGGGGTAAAGGGTTCGCCATTCGCCGTCAATTTTCATCTCCAGTTCACCGCTTATTACCACCACGTGTTCAATCACTCCCGCCTCGTGCGGCGTGGATTCACTCAGTGCGCCGGGCGCCAGGATGATGGAGAAATGATCGAACTTCAGCGTCTCATCCCACGGGAACAGCGGTTTCACCACCATCGCCTGCTGCTGCGGGTCGAACACCGCCTGCCGGTCTGCCTCCGGCGTGATAAACGCCGAGAACGGGACGTTTAGCCCCGTGGCAATTTTCCACAGCGTCGACACCGTTGGGCTGGATTCATTACGCTCGATCTGTCCCAGCATGGCTTTTGACACCCCCGTCTCTTCTGCCAGCTTTGACAGGCTCCAGCCGCGCGCCTGGCGCTGCGTCTTGAGTGTTGTAGCAAGATGTTGTGTGATTTCCATGTTTCCTCCCGAGGGGGTAAGCATACCACTTGTACGCTATAACGCACAGTGCTACCTTATTGCGGACGTTATAACGCACAACGGAGATATTATGCGCCAGTCAGCCCCTCTTTTTCCCGCCATTCTTGCCGGATTTGTTGCCGTTCTGGTCGGTTATGCCAGCTCGGCCGCCATCATCTGGCAGGCTGCTGCTGCCGCAGGTGCCAGCGCACAGCAGATCGCCGGCTGGATGACCGCACTGGGGTTCGGCATGGGGATCAGTACGCTCGCCCTGTCATGGTGGTATAAAGCCCCGGTGCTCACCGCCTGGTCAACCCCCGGCGCGGCGCTGCTGGCTACCAGTCTGCACGGGATAACGCTTGCAGAAACCATCGGCATTTTCATTTTCGCCAATGGGCTGATCTTACTGTGCGGCCTGACCGGACTCTTCGCCCGCCTGATGAAGCTTATTCCCCATTCGCTTGCCGCCGCGATGCTGGCAGGCGTATTGCTGCGCTTTGGCCTGCAGACGTTCAGTCACCTCGACGGCCATTTTCTGCTGTGCGGCAGCATGATTGCGGCATGGCTGGTCGCCAAAGCGCTGGCGCCACGCTACGCCATTGTGGCGACTCTGATAACAGGGAGCGTGGTGGCCTGGGCGGGCGGTGACGTTGTCACAAACCGACTCACCCTTTCCCTCGTCATGCCCCAGTTCATTGCACCTGCGTTTAACCTCACCAGCCTGGTCAGTATCGGCTTGCCCTTTTTCCTCGTGACCATGGCGTCGCAAAATGCGCCCGGTGTCGCCACGATGAAAGCGTCGGGCTATCCACTAGCGGTATCTCCACTGATGATCGCGACCGGCGGGCTGGCGCTGCTGCTTTCGCCCTTCGGCGTCTACTCCATCTGCATTGCAGCCATTACCGCAGCCATTTGCCAGAGCCCGGATGCGCATCCGGATGCCAGTAAACGCTGGCTGGCAGCGATGGCGGCAGGCGGTTTTTATCTGCTGGCGGGCGTATTCGGGGGATCCCTTACCGGGCTGATGGCGGCCCTGCCGCCGAGTTGGATCCAGACGCTGGCAGGCCTGGCGCTGCTGGGCACCATCAGCGGGAGTTTGTATCAGGCATTGCATAACGAAACGGAGCGTGACGCGGCGATTGTCACGTTTCTGATGACCGCCAGCGGCGTGACGCTGCTCGGGATTGGCTCTGCATTCTGGGGGCTGGTGCTGGGAGGCGTGTGCTTCGCCGTTTTATCACGCTTTCGCCGCGCGTAGCTGTGAAGGCGTCATCCCCATCACGCTGCGAAAGCGGTTGCTGAAGTGGCTGGCGGAGTTGAATCCACAGGCGAGTGCAATATCCGTCAGCGGCGTCGCCGTATGCTGCACCAGCGTTTTGGCTTTCTCCATGCGGCGCTGCATCACGTACTGGTGCGGTGCCAGCCCCGTCGACTGACGGAACATGCGGGCAAAATGGTACTCACTGAGCGCGGCCTGCGCCGCCAGTTCAGCCAGCGTGAGCGGTTGAGCAAGGTTCTCTTCGATAAAGGCCAGCACGTTGCGCAGTACAAACGGCGATAGCCCGCCGGTGACCACCGGCAGCTTCCACTGCACATTCGAATAGTTCTGCAGCAGATGGGTCAGCAGCAGCGTCGAGGCCGTGCTGAGCGTCAGCTGGTTGGCTTTTTGCTGCCAGTCACAGCCGAGCAAAAACTGACGATAGAGCGCAGTGATTTTTGCATCGCTGCCAAAGATTTTTTCATCCAGCGTCAACGACAGCGGGCGTTTGTCCCAGATTTTTTCACCCACATCGCGCAGATGGTCATCGGTGCAGTAGAGGTGGACAAACGACAGGTCATCGCGAATATCCCACGTCGACTCACTCTCTTTCGGCATCAGACAAAAACGATCCGGCCCGCCGCCGTTTTTCCAGCCGCCCGGCGTTTTTTGATAGCTCTCATAACCGTCCGCCACGTACAGGCTCAGGGTGTGATGATTGCTTTTTACGGTGATCGTGTCGCGCTTGTTGTACCACGCCGCCAGCTGGATACCGGAATTGAGCGCAACGGTTTCCCGCAGCACGGCGTTCTGTTGGCGGAGCGTTTCAAAGGTATCGTAAGCGTGTGACATAACCGTTAGCGCGTCTGTGAATCAGAATGTCAGTCTAAGAATTGTTGTCTTCCGTTGCCAGACCCCGGAACAGAAAAAAGCGCAAGATTTTGCAAGTCCGCCGCAGGACGGTGAAAGCCTGTCAACGCTCTCGTCGCCATACTGTGGGTTTCCGTGGTTTGAGAAGAGAGACAACATGAACGCATTGTTATACGGACTGGTGGTGGTTATCTGGGGAACCACCTGGATTGCAATTTTCCTGCAGCAGGGTCCTGTGGCGGCCCCGGTGTCCATTTTCTGGCGTTTTGCGCTGGCCAGCGCCACGATGATGGTGGTGCTCCTGGCGCTTGGCCGCCTGCGTAAACTGGCGCTGCGGGATCATCTGTTCTGCGTGCTGCAAGGATGCTGCGTGTTTTGCTTCAACTTCTGGTGCTTTTACACGGCAGCGGCGCATATTAACACTGGCCTGGAGTCGGTGATATTTTCCATGGCGGTGCTCTATAACGCCATCAACAGTTTTATTTTCTTCGGACAGCGTCCACCCGCGCGTTTCTGGACAGCCGCCGCCCTGGGTCTGGTGGGGATCATCACCCTCTTCTGGGACGATCTGCTGGCCAGCGGCTGGAGCGTATCGCTGCTGACGGGCATTGGCCTTTCCGCACTCGGGACCTACGGCTTCTCGCTGGGCAACATGATCAGCATGCGGCATCAGCGCAGAGGGCTAGAGACGATGACCTCCAATGCGTGGGCGATGCTCTACGGCACGCTGGTGATGGGCTGCATCGCGCTGTTCAGAGGCGACAGCTTCGCGCCGCAATGGACGATGAGCTACATGGGAGCGCTGGTCTATCTGGCCCTGTTTGGTTCGGTGATTGCCTTTGGCGCCTACTTCACCCTGGTCGGACGCATTGGTCCGGGCAAAGCGGCCTACAGTACGCTGCTCTTCCCGCTGGTGGCGCTGTCCATCTCCACCGTGTATGAAGGCTACGTCTGGCACATTAACGGCATTATCGGGTTACTGCTGATTCTGGGCGGGAATATGGTGATGTTTACCAGACCGGAAACCTGGTTCAGACGCCTGCGTACGGCATAAAAAAACGGCCTGCGCGTGCAGGCCGTATATGATTATTTCGCTGTTTTATGCACATCAAACATGGTGGCGTCCGTCGCCATGTCATCAACAACCTGCTTCAGCGTCGCGAAGGTCATTGGCGTATTTTCGTTGCTCAGCTCTTTGCCTTCACCTTTACGAACAACCTTGATTACCGGTTTGTTCGTCGCCGCATCAATCAACTCACCTTCGAAAAAGAGATGGGTATCCATGGTGCGATGGCCGGTTGCCATCTGCGTACCTGCCACCACCAGCGCAACAGGCACCACTTCATAGAACTGCAGACCTTCTTTCTGCGAGCTCACCCCGGTGATCGCCCCGCGGAAAATCAGGCTGTGTTTGCCCGGCGTCGTCACAATTGGCTTGCGTTGGCCAATCGCGGTTTTCATTTTGTTATTGGTGTAATTTAACAGCTCATCAAGCGTACGTTGACCAATCTGGGTGGTCGGTTTAGGTGCCGGATAATAGGTAATCGGCGTCCAGATGATACTGTCGTAATTTGCTTCGTTATAAGAAGGATCGACCCAACGCAGGGTTGGTTTACCCGTTGCGGATGTCGTTTGCTGCAAGCCTGAGTAATCTTTCAAAAAGCCGGAGTATTGTTCAGGCGCGGCGACCTTGGATGAACACCCCGCCAGCGCCAACAGACCAGAAAGCACTGCAACTTTAAAAAAAGTGTGAGTACGCATGATGGTTTTCCATGTTATCTGCAAGTATGCATTTGAAGTTATAGCAAAAGTCAGGCGGGTTTGTTGTGACAAAAAATGATGCCGGGAGCACAATTTGCGAAAAGTCTGCCCGCCATGCTACGGGCAGTGGAAAATCATGGTTTGACATCAACCTGCCAGAAGATATGTTTGCCAAACGGGTCGATTTCGTACCCCGTGACTTCCTTACGAACCGGTTCAAAAATCGTGGAATGGGCGATCATCACCGCGGGCATCTGATCGTGCATCATCTGCTGAGCCTGCTTATACAGCGCCACGCGTTTGTCATGATCGGTTATCGATTTTGCCTCGGCGATGATGTCATCAAACGGCTTGTAGCACCATTTGGCCGAGTTTGAACCGCCGTTCGCCGAGGTGCAGGTAAAGAGCGGACCAAAGAAGTTGTCCGGATCGCCGGTCGCCGTAGTCCAGCCCATCAGCGCGGCCTGATGCTCGCCGCCCTTCACCCGCTTCAGGTACTCGCCCCATTCGTAGGTGACGATTTTGGTCTGCACACCCACCTTCGCCCAGTCCGCCTGAATCATCTCCGCCATGCGTTTCGCATTCGGGTTATAGGGGCGCTGCACCGGCATCGCCCATAAATCGATGCTGATACCGTTGGCAAAACCGGCCTCTTTTAACAGCGCTTTGGCTTTTTCGGGATCGTATTCGTAATCCTTCAGCTCGCTGTCGGCCCCCCATACCCCCGGCGGCAGCAGGTTCTTCGCCGCCGTGCCAGTGCCGTGGAACACGGCGTCAATAATGGCTGGTTTGTTGATGGCCATCGCCAGCGCCTGGCGCACTTTCACATTATCCAGCGGAGGCTTCTGGGTATTGAACGCCAGGAAGCCGGTATTCAGCCCCGCCTTGCTCATGAGATTGATATCCTTGTTCGCCTTCATCCGCGGCAGATCGGCCGGGTTCGGGAACGGCATCACCTGACATTCGTTTTTCTCGATTTTGGCAAAACGGACCGATGCATCCGGCGTAATGGTAAACACCAGCCGATCCAGCTTCGATTTCCCCTGCCAGTAGTCCGGGAAGGCGGTGAACAGGATGCGGGAGTCTTTCTGATATTGCGCCAGCTTAAAGGGGCCGGTGCCGATGGGCTCCATGTCCACCTTCTCCGGCGTGCCCGCCTTGAGCATCGCGTCGGCATATTCCGCCGAAAGAATGGAGGCAAAATACCACGCCAGATCGGCGACAAATGGCGCTTCCGGGTGCGCCAGAGTAAAGCGCACGGTATGCTCATCCACTTTATCAATCGCGGTGATTAAACTGCCAAACTCCAGACTTTCAAAGTTGGAATAGCTGCCGTTAGAGACGTTATGGTACGGATGATTAACATCCTTCTGGCGCATAAACGAGAAGATCACATCATCGGCATTAAAGTCGCGCGTTGGCGTAAAGGACTTATTGCTCTGGAATTTCACCCCTTTGCGCAGATGGAAGGTATAGACCTTGCCGTCTTCGCTCACCTCCCAGCGCTCCGCAAGGCTCGGCACCAGCTCCGTGGTGCCAGGTTTGAAATCGACCAACCGGTTATAGACCGGCACCGCGCTGGCGTCCACGCTGGTACCCGAGGTATATAACTGAGGATTAAAATTTTCCGGAGACCCTTCGGAGCAATACACCAGCGTTTTCGCGGCTACGGTGGAACTGACCGTGAGCGCGGCGAGTGCCAGGGTTAACGTTGTGAGTTTGCTTTTCATCATTTATTCCTGTCTTTTAATTCGACGGCTAATTAATTCTTTTGCCATTTCATAAATAACATTAAAGTGAGGGAGCAAACACCCGAAAAATAAATAAGGAAGAAAACACTATGGGCTCGCCGCTTTCCAGACAATTAACGCAACGCTTTTTCCGTTATCTCGCCATCACCAGCCAGAGCGATGCAAAAGTCAGCACTCTCCCTTCCACTCCGGGCCAGCATGAGATGGCGCGAGAACTGGCCAAAGAGTTGACACAGCTGGGCTTAGACGACATTGTCATCGATGAATTTGCCACGGTCACCGCGGTAAAAAAAGGCAATGTGCCCGGCGCGCCGCGGATTGGATTTATTACCCATATTGATACCGTTGACGTGGGATTATCACCGGATATTCATCCACAAATATTAACCTTTAATGGTGAAGACCTCTGTCTGAATAAAGAGAAAGATATCTGGCTTCGCGTCAATGAGCACCCGGAAATTCTGGCCTATCCCGACGAAGAGATTATTTTCAGCGATGGAACCAGCGTATTAGGCGCAGATAATAAAGCCGCCGTGACCGTGGTGATGACCCTGCTGGAAAACCTGACGTCGGCGCATCAGCATGGGGATATCGTGGTTGCGTTTGTGCCGGATGAGGAGATTGGCCTGAAGGGGGCAAAAGCGCTGGATCTGAAGCGCTTCGACGTTGATTTTGCCTGGACGATTGACTGCTGTGAGCTGGGTGAAATTGTCTATGAAAACTTTAACGCGGCGGCGGCAGAAATCCGTTTTACCGGCGTCACCGCGCACCCCATGTCTGCCAAAGGCGTGCTGGTGAACCCGCTGCTGATGGCGACGGATTTTATTAACCATTTTGACCGCCAGCAAACCCCGGAGTGCACCGAGGGGCGTGAGGGCTATATCTGGTTCAACGGCATTCAGGCCGGGCAAAACGAGGCCATACTGAGAGCGAATATCCGCGACTTCGATCAGGCAAGCTTTACCGCCCGTAAGCAGCAGATTGCCGACGTCGCGGCGCTGATTGCCGCCCGACACCCCACCGCAAAGGTGGAGTACCAGATTGAGGATACCTACAGCAATATCAGCAATGCGATTGGGGAAGATCGCCGGGCCATTGACCTGATGTTTGCGGCAATGGAATCCCTTCGCATCACCCCCAAACCCACCCCGATGCGCGGCGGAACAGACGGCGCGGCGCTTTCAGCCAAAGGGTTGTTAACCCCGAACTTCTTCACCGGCGCGCACAATTTCCACTCACGGTTTGAGTTTCTGCCGCTGTCGTCGTTCGAGGCCTCTTACCACACTGCCCTGCAGCTCTGTCTGCTGGCCGCCCGTTAAGCGGGTTTACGTGCCAGCAGGGTCGCGAAGCGCAATTTGATGCGGTTGCCGTTCTCGTCGGTGCGATGCAGTTCGCCGGGATCTTCGTTGTACTTAAGCAGATCCCAGCCTTCGTAATAGTGGCTCAGTTCGCCGGTTTTGAATGCAAACGGGAAGCCGACGGTACAAGGATAATCCGCAGTATCCATGGCGGCCACAATCAGGTTGTAACCGCCCGGTTTCGTGCAGCGCTGCATATTGGCGATCAAACCAGGGATGGTTTTCGCTTCAAGGAACATCAGCACCACGGTGGAGAGAATGAAATCGTATTCCCCGTCAAAGCTCAGGCTGTTCAGGTCTTTGATCGCCGTCTGCAGATTCGCTATCCCTTCCGCCGCTTTAATGCGTTCGATGTTATCGATGCTCATGGGGTTTTTATCCCACGCCGTCACATCGTAACCGTTAGCGGCCAGGTAGAGGCTGTTGCGGCCATTGCCGCAGCCGAGATCGAGCGTTTTACCGGGCTTAACGATCTCTGCGCTGTACAGCACCTCTGAATGGGTACGGGTGAGTCCATATTTCTCGGTGAAGTAGTTTTCGTCGACAGCCATTATTGTTCCTCAGATTGCATAAGCCGTGCTTTCTCAGTGCGCACCAGAAGTTTGCCCTGTATCAGCAGGATGAATGTACGAACCAACAGCATCCCAATGATGAAGTTAGTGAAGATAAAGAGCGGCACGGCAATGGCGTGGAAAAAGCCTGACGCGCTGCTGTGCCCCAGATGCAGACCGGTGGTTGCCAGTGCCGACACGCCAAACGAGAAGCTCCAGAACGATGCGTTAAACGGCTGGGACATGTACCACGGCAACAGACGCAACATAAACAGCAGTTGCAACAGGCCATAACCGAACAGCATTTTGGCAAAGGTATCGGCTTCCCCACCGTTGACGCTAATCCAGGCGCTACAGGCAACCAGCGCCGGGGCCAGTTGAATACCCAGCGACGTACGCAGTGCGGTGGGCAGTTCACCCGCGCTGCGAAGGCGCTGGAGAATAACCGGTTCCAGGCTGAGCCAGGAAAAGACGCCTGCGCCGAGGAAGACTAACCCTGCATCGTTAAACCCCAGCGCACCACACGCCATCGCGCTGATAAAATTGTTTGCCACCGTAGGCAGATATAACCCCGGCGTTGTCGCCTCCTGAGGATGGTTACCGCGCCATAGCCCGGCGCTTTGCCAGGCGGAATAGGCAAGCTGCACCACCACGCCCACGGCAAATAACACCAGCGAAACCGGGCGGTACCAGGGGACAAACCCAATGGCAACCAGCATCGTGGTGGCCGGAAAAAGGCTGACAAAGCTGCTCATCACCGGGTGTCGCATTTCCGCCAGCACGCTACGCGGGAAACGCACCGCGCGCGTAATAAACGCCACCGTCAGTAAAAACCAACATACCACCGCAAGGGCAACCAACCCCTCACCCGGCCAGCGCGTAACTGGCCAGAGGGTGCTGGCGTATCGCCAGGCGAACCCCATGCCGATGATGCCAAGGACCATGCCAAAATAACCTGCGGGCAGGTTAAGTACCTGCCTGGTTTCGTCATTTTTATTCATTAATTTTAAATTTTAAAATGTATTTGAAATGCCATTTTAAGGTGTTTCCGCCTCGGATGCCAGCACAACGCAAAGCTGAAAGTTTGCTACGTTTAGTGAAGACGCTCACCAGGGATAACACGATGAAAAAGTATCGGCTCAGCGATGAAACCCGGCTCTGGCACTGGAAAAACGGCGAAACGCCCCACTCGGCTACGTTAAAGCAGATTATCGCCACGACAGATTTTAATGACGTCGCCGCCGGGACGAAAGGCGGCTGGATTGAAGAAGAACGCGCCTTGTCTCAGGAGGGGAACTGCTGGATCTACGACGAAAACAGCGTGGTCTTCGCCGGTGCGACCGTCTCCGGTAATGCCCGTCTGACCCTGCCGTGCGTCGTCAGCGACCATGCCCATATTAGCGGCAACAGCTGGCTGGACGGGGCAAACGTGAGCCATGGGGCGCGAATAAGTGACAACGTCACCATTCAGAACTCCACCGTACGGGGGGAATGCCATATTTTTGGTGATGCCCGGGTGCTGCATAACAGCATGATTATCGCCGCCAAAGGCTTAACCCCAGACCAGGAGCAGATCCTTAAAATCTACGACAACGCGACCGTCAGCCAGTCGCGCGTGGTGCATCAGGCGCAAATCTACGGCGAGGCCATCGTCAATTATGCGTTTATCGAGCACCGTGCCGAGGTGTTCGACAAGGCGATTCTTGAAGGGAACGATATCAATAACGTCTGGGTCTGCGACTGCGCAAAAGTGTACGGCAACGCGCGCCTGATTGCCGGATTCGACGACGATGCCATCCCTACCGTGCGCTACAGCTCTCAGGTGGCTGAGAATGCGGTGGTGGAAGGCAACTGCGTGATTAAGCACCACGTGCTGATTGGCGGTCAGGCGTGGCTACGCGGGGGGCCGATCATGATTGATGATAAGGTCGTGATTCAGGGACGGGCGCGGATAAGCGGCGACGTACTGATTGAGCACCACGTTGAAATCACCGACGATGCCGTCATTGAGGCTTTCGATGGCGACAGCATTCATCTGCGCGGCGAAAAAGTAGTTAACGGCGAGAGTCGAATCACCCGCACGCCCCTGCTGGGCGCGCTATAGGGGGAAGATACCGGGATAATTTCGGATTTTGCTGCGGTCATTGCCCCTCACCCCAGCCCTCTCCCAAAGGGAGAGGTGGCCGTCTGTGCAGGCATTATTTGTGGGGATCCCTCAGCCCACAGGGAGAGGGAATCGATCGTTAACGCATTACCCGGTCGTCAACGTAATTACGTTTGTCCGGCGCTGGCGGGAAATACTGATACAGCCAGGTTTCACTGATGGCATCGCCCTGACAGCGCAGGAACAGGCGCATATCCACCGGCTCCGTCGAATCGGACGTTGGGTACCAGTCAAACAGAATGCGGTATCCGTCAAACGGCTCAACGTAGAGGATTTCCACCTGCTTCGCTTCACCGCTGGAGAGCGTAATCACCGGCTCAATCCCCTTCGGCGCGGCCGCTTTCAGATCGCCGCCGACAAAGTCGATGGCGAAGCGGCGGGCCCACACTTTCGGGTAGTGTTCACCTGGCGCCCAGCCTTCCGGGAAGCCACCCATACCGGTACGCGTCGCGAAGACGTTGGCCAGCGGGGAACGTACCGGCGGCATGGCACTCCAGTACAGGCGATATTTGAAGTCCAGCTCATCGCCCGCTTTGACCGCTTTTTCCGGCTGCCAGAAGCAAACCACGTTATCCAGCGTTTCACCCGTGGTTGGGATCTCCATCAGGCCAACCGCACCTTTACCCCAGTCGTTACGCGGCTCCACCCACAGGCTTGGGCGTTTGTTATACCAGCCCATCACGTCCTGATAGTGGGAGAAATCCCGGTCAAGCTGCAGCAAACCAAACCCTTTCGGGTTTTTATCGACAAAGGCATTGAACTGCAATTTCTGCGGGTTGTTCAGCGGACGGCAGATCCACTCGCCGTTACCGCGCCACATGGCAAGACGGTCAGAGTCATGGATCTGCGGATGAATGGTGTCGCACATACGGCGCTCGTTATTGCCGCAGCTGAACATACTGGTCATCGGCGCGATACCGAGCTGTTTGATGTCTTTACGCGCATAGAGATGGTTTTCCACCTCCATGATCACCTGGCTCTTCTCGCAGTGGATCACGAACTTATAGGCACCGGTAATGCTTGGGCTGTCCAGCAGCGTATAGACGGTAAAGGTGGTGTCGCCCGGTTTGACGGTTTCAAACCAGAAGGCCGTAAAATCAGGAAACTCTTCCGGCGTGTCGGTAAAGGTGTCCACCGCCAGACCACGCGCCGACAGGCCGTACTGGTAAGTGTCATCCACCGCACGGAAATAGCTCGCGCCGAGGAAAGAGACAATATCGCGACGCGCCAGCTCAGGTGCTTTGAAGGCGCGGAAGCCAGCAAAACCGAGGTCGCTCTGCCCTTCCAGCTGTTTGGTATCTACCCCGGTATCCCCGTAGCTGAACAGCTCCGGGCGGAAGTGGATCTCACGCGCCTGGGAGGTCGACTGGTCCAGGGAGAACATCCGCACGCGGCGGCGGAAGCCCATCCCCATGTGGAAGAACTGCACGTCAAGCTGACGGCCTTCAATGTTGTTCCACAGGGACTGCTTTTCATCGTACCGGATGGCGTTATAGGCCTGCGGCGTCATGGTTGCCAGCGTTTCCGGCAGCGGACGCGGCGCACCACCCCACGGGGTTTTCGCCAGGTCATGGGCCATGGATTGCAGTACGGAGAAGTCAAAACGACGGCTCTGGCCATCGGCGATGTCAGAGTCAGCGGCATAGGCCGCTCTGGAGAACAGTGAAGCAAGGCCAGAAGTGCCGCTCAGGGCTGCCATTGCCAGCGAACCTTGTAAAAAACGTCTGCGATTCATGCCTGGAAAAACGTCCTTATGGTCGTGTGAATGTGTTTCGCGCTCGGCGAAATGACGGCAAGAAAGAACGCACAGCCTAAACAAAAACGGTTAAGAATCCAATTGTTGGCCGGTGATTATATGAGCAAAGTGAGAAATATTTTCTGTCGACCAGAACGGCCCGAAAGTGGTGTAAAGAAAGCCTGGAAAGTGTGAAGAAAAATGCCCCGGTGCGACATCGACAACCGGGGCGAAATGAGGTGGTTATTTTACGCTGACATCGATACCCGGGAAGTACTTATCAGCGAGTTTTGCGATCGTGCCGTCGGCACGAACTTTATCAATCGCGGCATCAAGCTGCTTTTTGGTGGCCTCATCCCCTTTGCGCAGCCCAAAGCCGATCCCGCTGCCGAGGATGGTGTCGTCAGACACCGGTTTGCCGATAAAGCCAAACCCTTTCCCCTGCGGCTTGCTCAGGAACCCTGCCTGCCCGGCCGCGGACATCACCAGCGAGGCGTCGATGCGGCCATTCAGCAAATCGCCCCACGCCATATTCTGATCTTTATACGACACTACCGTGACACCCTGCTTTTCCCAGTGCTCTTTGGCATAGGTTTCCTGAATGGAACCCTGCAACACGCCAATGGTTTTGCCCTTCAGCCCTTCAGGTGTCGCCTCTACTGCGGTTCCGGCCTTGCCCACTAACTGCGAGGGGATGCGGTAGATAGGTTGGGTAAAATCAATACTTTTGCGCCGCTGTTCGGTGATGTTCATCGCCGAGTTGATGGCATCAAATTTCTTGGCCACCAGCCCCGGAATCAACGCATCAAAGGATGTTTCCACCCAGGTGCATTTCAGCGCTGCGGCTTTGCAAATGGCATTCCCCAATTCAACGTCAAACCCTTCCAGCTCGCCGGAGGCATTGCGGCTCTCAAACGGTGGATATTCCGCTTCCAGTCCGTACCGCAGTTCGGTGGCCGCGAATGACGAAAACGTACACAGCAGTCCCATGCCGACAACTAACGCGCGTAATTTCATCTCAAACTCCTTAGCGTGGTTTAACCCGACACAGGGCCTGGGCACCTGCCCGTAACGTCGCCTCATCTTTGGCAAAAGAGAGACGAATCAATTTATTGTCCGTACCATCCGTATAGAAAGCGGACAGCGGAATGGTCGCGACACCGCACTCAACGATCAGCCGTTTCACCATCTCGCTGTCGGGCTCGTCGCTGAACGGGCTGTAATCCGCCAGCAGGAAGAACGAGCCCGCGCTCGGCAGCATTTTAAACGGCGACTCAGCCAGCAAAGTTTGCAGCAGATCGCGCTTGCGCTGATAAAACGTCGCCAGCGACAGCCAGGTTTGCGGATCGGTCATATGTTCGGCAAACGCATGCTGCATTGGCGTATCGGCAGAAAACATCAAAAATTGATGCACTTTACAAATCTCTTCCATCAGTGCCGCCGGTGCAACACAGTACCCCACGCGCCATCCGGTAACGTGATAGGTTTTTCCGAAGGAAGAGATAATGACGCTACGCTCCGCCAACTGAGGGTGTGTGGCCATACCGTGGTGCGGCTCATCGTCAAAAACGACGTGCTCGTACACTTCGTCAGACAAAATAATGATATCGGTATTACGCGTCACGGCCACCAGCTGCTGCAGGTCATTCGCGGAGAACACCTGCCCGCTTGGATTATGTGGCGTATTGATGATGATCATGCGCGTTTTGGGGGTGATGGCCGCGCGGACCTCATCCCAGTTCACGGCAAAATCCGGCACCGTGAGTTTGATGGCGACCGGGGTGGCGCCCTGAAGGCGAACAATCGGCGCGTAGCTATCAAATGACGGTTCGAAGTAGATCACCTCATCGCCCGGATGCACCAGCCCGCTGATGGCGGAATAGAGCCCCTGGCTGGCACTGGCGGTAACCAGCACCTCGCGCCCCGGGTCATACGTGGTGCCGTAAAGGGTGGCAATTTTCTCCGCGATACGCTCTTTCAAAGGCTGCAGGCCGGTCATCGCGGCATACTGGTTATGCCCTGCCTCCATTGCGCGGGTTACGCCCGCAATCAGTTTCGGGTCGCAGGAAAAATTCGGTGCGCCCTGAGAAAGATTGATGGCGTTGTGCTGAGCAGAAAGCTGGCCGATTACGGTAAAAATGGTGGTACCCACATCCGGTAATTTGGAACGGGTTTGTACCGCGGTCTTCAGGGTCATCATTTATCCTTCTCATGGGGATTGCATAACTATTCAAACAACAACGCCGTTGCCGGGACAATCGAATTGTTGTCATAATAGCCATGAGAAAAATGCATAGCTGAGGTGATTTTATGTCGCGCCGTTCGCTCCCGCTCAATGCCATCGACGCCTTCCTGGTGACCGCGCGTCACCTGAATCTCACCCATGCCGCCAGAGAGCTTTGTCTGACTCAGGGGGCCGTGAGCCGTAAAATCGCCGCTCTGGAAGCGTGGTTTGGCTTTCCGCTGTTTGAGCGCCACGCGCGCGGGTTGCGCCTCTCTTCCCAGGGTAGCGCCCTGCTGCCGGAGCTACAATCCGCTTTCGAACAGATGCTGAACGTGGCCGATCGGGCCCGCACCCAGCATACGGTGATCCGGCTGAAAGCGCCTACCTGCGCCATGCGCTGGCTGGTGCCGCGCCTGCTGGAGGTAGAGCGCGAGCAGCCCGATCTGCAAATCGCGTTGACCACCACCACCGATCATAACGTCAACTTTAAAACCGAATCCTACGACGCCGCCATCGTGTTTGGCACGCACATGAGCGCGGGCGATCTGCTGTTCGAAGAGGCGTTAACTCCGGTGCTCAGCCCGCTGCGGGCGGGGACCGGACTGGGTTCATTAACCTTTCTTCACCCGACACGGGATAAAACCGACTGGTCACTGTGGCTGGCGAAACAGGATGAGCCGGGCGTTGTTATGCACAAAAATCAACACTTCGACACGATGGATCTCGCCATTACGGCGGCCATTCAGGGGCTGGGCGTCGCCATCGCTGATGAAACGCTGGTGGAAGAGGACATCCGCGCAGGAAGGCTGGTGCGGCCTTTTGCGACCAGCATCAAAACCGGTGCGAGCTACCGGCTGGTGCTGCGCGAAGCGCCAGGTACGGAAAAAGGCCTGGCCGCGTTTCGTGCCTGTTTGCTTAATCGAGGTTAACGTGGTGCTTCATCACCCGTTTAAAGAGGCTCATACGGGCGCGCATAAAGCGGTATTCAAGCTTAAAACCTGCATGCTTATTCACACCAATGCGTAACAGGACGTCACGCCCTTTACGGCAGGCTGGCCAGTGCGTCGGCCCAGGCAGGCTGTCACGATGCCCGGCATCGCGGGCAAAACTCACCCAGTAGTCGGCCACGTGGGCGGCGAACTGTAAATCACGCGCGTTCACATACTGCCGTGAAGGTTCCACTTCTCCGAGCGTATCAAACACATACGGCACCTCGTTGCCGTGCCAGGCACCGTTGATATAGGTGGCGTGCTCCGCTTCGGCCACATAGTCAAACCAGTAGCGCCAGCACGGCGCGCCGACGCGCTGCTGGGCCTGCATCACCACATAGCCCATTGTGGTGAACGCCATATCCCGGCACACCTGCCTTCCCAGCTCTTCATCGCCTTTCACGCCTGGATAGAGCAGCTTGATCAGCCCCAGACCAAAGCGCCGCTCCCGGCGGAGCTTCTGAATTTGTCCGGCGAGATCGATGCCAAACACCGCCATTACGCTCGCCTCGTCGCTGTTGGAGCCAATCATGATGGGGACAGGCTGCTGACGGGCGGCAAAGAAGACGTCCAGCATCGGCTCCGGCAGCACACAATCTCCGGCAACAGGGGCCGGGGCGATATTCAGCGGTGCCGTTAACGGCCAGAACGACTCAGGTGGAATAGCACGCAACTGCTCCGCTGTCGCGTTCTCCAGCCCAAAATGCGCGGCCAGCGCTTCCCCTTTTCGCAGGGCCTGCTCGCGCGGGGTATCCGGCAAGGTATAGCCACTTTGCACAATCGCTTTATGAAATAACCCTTTCGCCAGCGGCGAGGCCAGCAGCGACAACACGCTGCGTGCGCCAGCTGATTCACCAAACAGCGTGACGTTTTCGGGATTGCCGCCAAAGGCGGCGATATTGTCCCGCACCCATTCGAGAGCGGCGATCTGATCCAGCAGGGCAAAATTATGCACCACGCGATCTTCTTCCCCCTCCAGCGCAGGATGGGCGAAAAAGCCGAGATGACCAAGACGGTAATTGAGGGTGACCACCACCACGCCGCGTTCCGCCAGCGCCCTGCCGTTATAGGGCGGTAACCCACCCGCGCCGAGCGTGAACCCACCACCGTGCAGCCAGACCATCACCGGCAGCGGCTCAACGCGGTCAACAGGCGACCACACGTTAAGATAAAGACAATCCTCTGAAAACTGTCCGGGATCCCCGCCGCCCAGCTCCTGGCAATATTCGCTGCTTTGCCAGCTTGAGGCGGAAAACGCCGTTGCCATGCGAACCCCATCCCAGCGTTCGGGCGGTCGCGGTGAGCGCCAGCGCCAGTTGCCAACGGGCGGTGCGGCGTAGGGAATGCCGTACCACGCCTGAACAGTATTATCCGTAAAACCAGCCAGTGCGCCGTAGCGCGTTTCAACCACAGGGGCGGAGGGATATTGCATAACTACCTTCTTTTTCCATCACACCCCTGAAGAGTAACGATTTCAGAGCAAACCGCAACGCTGTTTGCTGCGGGTTTCCGCCTCCTCGTACAGTGCGAACTCGTCATAGACCGGGCAGCCCAGCGCCGCTTCGAAGGCATCCCGGCTGGCGTTACCGTGGCTGCGCGCCTGGGTTTCATTCCCGAGATTGGACTGGAAAATCCCTGCGGCGCTGACCGGCAGGAAATCTTCATAGGTGATCGGCTGGGCAACCACCCACCCGCGTTCAATTAACGGCTGCGGATCGTCGCCCGGACGAAACGCATGACGATGCGCTTCACCCGCTGGCGTCAGGCGATAGCGGAAATACGCCAGCTCCTGTCGGCGCATCATCAGCTCGCTGTCCGGGAAGGCGCTGAACACTTCACGCAGATGAAGCTGATGGGTCAGGTTGTCTTTACCGGTGCCGGACTCGGCGAGCAAACTGTCATAAAGCTCGCGACCTTTCGGCGTCAACGCTACCCCGCGCTGTTCAATTTCACCAAAGCGCGCGGTATGGGTGCCTTTATGTTCCCCGGCAAACAGCACCGGCTCTTCCAACGCCTTGAAGCTGGTCTGACGCAATAACACCGGCACCTCGCGGCGCGGCGGCCCTTCAATCAGAATTTTGGGTTCAATGCCGTACTTCGGCATCAGTTCCTGCACCCGGTCAATATCCAGCGTGCGTGGCGTAAGGTGGTTGATGTGGCATCCCGGGAAACAGACCACATCCGCAATCAGGCGATGCTCATTATGCAGCGCCAGATAGGTCTCCTGATCGACCGTCGCATGACGGTGCCAGCGGAAGGTTTCTAACGCTTCCTGAACAAACTCCCGCGCCTGCGCCTCGGTGAACGCCCCTTCTTTTTCATGCAGTTCGATGAGCGCCAGGCAGCGCGGCGTAAAGATGTTGCGGTGAGAGAGGATCTCCGCCGCCCGCTCGCGCAGGGCAACGTTCTCAATCAACTCAAGGCGCAGCAGTGAGGTAAAGATACGAAACGGGTTACGGCACAGCGCCGCATCATCCACCGGGCGAAATGCCGTCGAGTGAACCGGAACGCCCGCCTGAGAGAGATCATAGTAGCTGACCGGGTACATGCCCATGATGGCAAACATACGACGCAGGGTAGAAAGCTCTTTTGCGGTGCCAACGCGGATAGCCCCGTGACGCTCCACATTCAGGCGCGCCAGCTCATCTGCATTCGCCAGTTGTTCATGTAAGAGTGGATTGTTTTCCAGAACCGCCAGGTTTACATCCGCGACCAGCTCAAGCAAGGTGCCGTACTGCGGAACTTCCTGCTGGTACATCGCCGACATAGCCTGCGAAAAATGTTCCCGAATATCATCAGCCGTGATGGTGTTCGCCATGGTGTCATGCCTCCAGTGAATATTACCTGGAGTGTAGAGAAACCCGTTCCTTCCGGGGGGAAGAATTTACGATTTGTGATCTTACGACGACAGTGGTCAAACCGTGTGCTGCCCGAACCTGTCGCGGCCGTACCAGGCCCCCTTCCTTTCCCCCCGGCCCGTCGTCCAGGAGTTTCCTTATAATTAATGATTATTCTGTTTTCTAGCTATAAAGGAGTAATTTTGGAGGCCATCCCGGCTAAAAATTGAACGAAATTGTGGCGCTACAATTTTTATCCTCACCTTTCAGGTTTTTAGCGGCAACTTAGGATTAATCCGAGCATTTTTTTACAAGTCCTTCCCACTCATCCATATTTTTTCGCCAAACGAAGCGTAAACCCACCAATATTTTTAAATAACGCAACCGTGAATGGCGAAACGCATTTGACGCATGCCGCACAGCGTCTAAAG
Source organism: Enterobacter sp. T1-1 (assembly GCF_000710795.1). Taxonomy (NCBI): domain Bacteria; kingdom Pseudomonadati; phylum Pseudomonadota; class Gammaproteobacteria; order Enterobacterales; family Enterobacteriaceae; genus Enterobacter; species Enterobacter sp. T1-1. The sequence continues at coordinate 53,151 of NZ_JALW01000080.1, forward strand.
TTATTACTCGAACGACGAGTGATACGGAATATTTCTGTATCGTACTGACATAACCAATATATGACTATGAGGTTTAATATGGCAGAGCATCGTGGTGGTTCCGGTAATTTCGCTGAAGACCGTGAAAAAGCATCAGAAGCTGGGCGTAAAGGCGGCCAGCACAGCGGCGGTAATTTCAAAAACGATCCGCAACGCGCATCTGAAGCAGGTAAGAAAGGGGGTCAGAATAGTCACGGCGGAGGCCGTAAATCTGATAACTCCTGATTTTATTAAGCTGTCTCAGTAATACCAGAGAGCATGCTGCGGGCCGAAAGGCTCGCAGTTCCCTTAACGTTTTAACCGGAGCAAAATATATGAATATGAAAAGTATCGAGGATGTTTTTATTCATCTACTGTCCGATACCTACAGCGCGGAAAAACAGCTTACCCGAGCCCTGAGCAAACTCGCCCGTGCCGCCTCCAGTGAAAAGCTCAGCGCGGCCTTCACAGCCCACCTTGAGGAGACGCAGGGTCAGATTGAGCGTATCGATCAGATTATCGAACAGGAAGACGGTATTAAGCTTAAGCGAATGAAATGTGTGGCAATGGAAGGCTTAATTGAAGAGGCCAATGAGGTCATCGAAAGCACAGAAAAGAATGAAGTCCGTGATGCTGCATTAATTGCTGCAGCGCAAAAAGTGGAACATTACGAAATTGCCAGTTACGGTACCCTTGCCACATTAGCAGAACAACTTGGCTATAAAAAAGCCGTTAAACTTCTTGCCGAAACACTGGAAGAAGAAAAAGAAACCGATCTTAAACTCACCGACCTGGCCGTAGGAAATATTAACCAAAAAGCGCAAAAATGACGCTATAACAAAGGTTAAATATAATGAGCATCAGTCCCAGGACAATTAAACGGTGCCATTTAACGGCAGCTATAATATGGTTCATTCTTGCTATCCCTTCCGTAATATGGTGGAAGAATAGCGTACTATGGGTCATTATCATCAGTATTTACGCCAATATTGTCGGCCATTTATCTGGCTACAGTGCCGCACGTGCCGATCAGGCTGCTGAAAGTGAGACCAAATAAGCGAACCTATAATGAGGAACGAAATATGAATCACGTAGAACACTACCATGACTGGCTACGCGATGCCCATGCAATGGAAAAGCAAGCCGAATCAATGCTGGAATCGATGGCCAGCCGTATTGAAAATTATCCTGATGTTCGCGCCCGTATTGAGCAGCACCTTAATGAGACAAAACGGCAAATCACATTGCTGGAGGAAATCCTCGATCGTAATGATATTTCTCGTTCGGTTTTAAAAGACTCGATGAGCAAAATGGCTGCGCTCGGCCAGTCCATCGGCGGCATGTTCCCGTCCGATGAGATTGTTAAAGGCTCCATCAGCGGCTATGTTTTCGAACAGTTCGAAATTGCCTGCTACACCTCCCTTCTGGCCGCGGCCAAAAAAGCGGGCGACACCGCCTCTGTACCCGCCATTGAAACCATTCTCGCCGAAGAGCGCGAGATGGCCGACTGGCTAATTCGTCATATTCCGCAAACGACGGAACAGTTCCTGCTGCGTTCTGATGCATCAGGTGTCGAAGCGAAAAAATAAACCACAGGAGAGTGTATGTTTCGACACGTCAAACAGCTGCAATACACGGTTCGCGTTGCTGAACCGAATCCCGGCCTCGCCAATCTTCTGCTGGAACAATTTGGCGGGCCGCAGGGTGAACTGGCGGCCGCCTGCCGCTACTTCACCCAGGGCCTGAGTGATGACGATCCTGGCCGTAAAGATATGCTGATGGATATCGCGACCGAAGAGTTGAGCCACCTCGAAATCATCGGGACGCTGGTCGGCATGCTGAATAAAGGGGCCAAAGGCGCGCTGGCGGAAGGGGTAGAGAACGAAGCCGAGCTGTACCGGTCCATGACCGAAAACGGCAACGACAGCCATATCACCTCCCTGCTCTACGGCGGCGGTACCCCGCTCACCAACTCCGCGGGTGTGCCCTGGACGGCGGCCTACGTTGATACCATTGGTGAACCCACGGCGGATCTGCGCTCGAACGTGGCCGCAGAGGCGCGGGCAAAAATCATCTATGAGCGTCTGATCAACGTGACAGACGATCCCGGGGTGAAAGATGCACTGGCGTTTCTGATGACGCGAGAGGCGGCGCACCAGCTCTCCTTCGAGAAGGCGCTTCAGTCTATTCGCAATAATTTCCCGCCGGGGAAATTGCCGCCAATCGAGGAATTCACCAACAAGTACTACAATATGTCTGAAGGTGGCGAGGTCCGCGGAAGCTGGAACAGCGATAAGCATTTCGACTACGTTGAGGCCCCCCAACCTGCGGTTGACGGTGGAGACGGGAGTGCAAGCGTGACGCTCTCGACCGAACAGGCTACGCTCGTCAAGGCGATGTCTGCTCGCACAAAATCCGATCCGAACGCCGACCCGTTAACAGGTGCCGAGCTAGGCGCCGGTAAGAAAAAACCGTAACCGGTTTTGCCAGGCAGCTCCCGCTGCCTGGTAATTCTCGTGCCCCATCGTTCCAGAGGTACGGACCATGTTCGAACTCGACGCGTTTCATCTGGCGAGAATTCAGTTCGCTTTTACCGTCTCGTTTCATATTCTCTTCCCGGCGATCACCATCGGGCTTGCCAGCTATCTGGTGGTGCTCGAAGGGATGTGGCTGCGTACCAAAAACGACGTCTGGCGCTCCCTGTACCATTTCTGGCTCAAAATATTTGCCGTCAACTTTGGTATGGGCGTTGTGTCCGGGCTGGTCATGGCCTATCAGTTCGGCACCAACTGGAGCGGGTTCTCTCAGTTTGCAGGCAGCATCACCGGGCCATTGCTGACCTACGAGGTATTAACCGCTTTCTTCCTGGAGGCCGGTTTTCTCGGCGTAATGCTGTTCGGCTGGAACAAGGTTGGACCGGGACTGCACTTCTTCGCAACCTGCATGGTGGCGCTGGGCACGCTAATGTCCACCTTCTGGATCCTCGCCTCTAACAGCTGGATGCACACCCCGCAGGGCTTCACCATTGAGAACGGCCAGGTGATCCCTGAAGACTGGCTGGCCGTCATCTTCAACCCCTCTTTCCCGTACCGGCTGATCCATATGTCCATTGCCGCGTTCCTGTGCAGCGCGCTGTTTGTGGGCGCGTCGGGAGCCTGGCACCTGCTGCGCGGCAACGACACGCCCGCCATTCGCAAAATGTTCTCGATGGCTATGTGGATGGCCCTGCTGGTCGCCCCCATTCAGGCCGTAGTCGGGGATATGCATGGCCTGAACACGCTTGAACATCAGCCTGCCAAAATCGCCGCCATCGAGGGGCACTGGGAAAATCCGCCAGGGGAAGCCACCCCGCTGCTGCTGTTTGGTCTGCCGGATATGGAAGAGGAGCGCACCAAATACGGGCTTGAGATCCCGGCTCTCGGCAGCCTGATCCTGACCCACAGTCTGGATAAACAGGTCCCCGCGCTGAAAGATTTCCCGAAAGAAGATCGCCCGAACTCCACCATCGTCTTCTGGTCGTTCCGCATCATGGTTGGCATGGGGCTGTTGATGATTGCCCTCGGCGTCCTGAGCCTGTGGCTACGCTATCGCCACCGGCTGTATCACTCGCGCCCGTTCCACTGGTTTGCCCTCTGTATGGGGCCAGCCGGTCTGCTGGCGCTGCTCGCTGGCTGGGTGACCACCGAAGTGGGTCGCCAGCCGTGGGTGGTCTACGGCTATCTGCGCACCATCGACGCGGTCTCTCTGCACAGTACGCTGCAGATGAGCATCAGCCTGCTGGCCTTCATCGTCGTTTATTGCTCGGTGTTTGGCGTGGGCTATGTCTACCTTGTGCGTCTGATTAAGAAAGGACCACAGCCGGTGGACACGCTAACCTCGAACACCTCGGGCACTCCCGCCCGTCCGCTGTCTGCCGCTGAGTCTGTTCCGGAAGAGGAGAGAATCTGATGGGCGTCGATATCTCGGTTATCTGGTTTGCCATCATCGTCTTCGCCACCCTGATGTACATCATCATGGATGGCTTTGATTTGGGGATCGGTCTGCTGTTTAACTTCGTGGGCGATGCTAAAGAGCGCGACGTGATGGTGAACAGCGTGGCCCCCGTCTGGGACGGCAACGAAACCTGGCTGGTGCTGGGCGGCGCAGGGCTGTTTGGCGCCTTTCCGCTCGCCTATGCGGTGATCATCGATGCGCTCACCATTCCGCTTACCGCCATGCTGATCGGTCTTATCTTTCGCGGTGTCGCCTTTGAGTTCCGCTTCAAAGCGACGCCCTCTCACCGCCAGTTCTGGGACTATGCCTTTGCGGGAGGCTCGCTACTCGCCACCTTCAGCCAGGGCGTGGTGGTCGGCGCGGTGATCAACGGTTTTGAAGTAGAAGGCCGACGCTACGTGGGGTCTGCCCTCGACTGGCTGACCCCCTTCAACCTGTTCTGCGGTATCGGGCTGGTGGTGGCCTACACGCTGCTGGGCACCACGTGGCTTATCATGAAAAGCGAAGGTGCACTGCAAAACCGCATGCGCGAACTGACCCGCCACGTGCTGCTGGCGCTGATTGTCGTCATCGCGGTGGTGAGTATCTGGACGCCACTCGGCTGGCAGTACGTGGCCGAGCGCTGGTTTACCCTGCCTAACTTCTTCTGGTTCCTGCCGGTGCCTCTGCTGGTGGGCATATTTAGCCTGTGGATCTGGCGCTTGACCCGCAACCCGGCCAGCCACGCGCGTCCGTTCCTGTTGACGCTTGGGCTTATCTTCCTCGGTTTTAGCGGACTGGGCATCAGCCTGTGGCCGAACATTATTCCGCCGCGCATTAGCCTGTGGGATGCCGCGGCCCCGCCCGCCAGCCAGCTCTTTATGCTGGTGGGGACGTTACTGATTATTCCGGTGATCCTGGTGTACACCGCCTGGAGTTACTACGTCTTTCGGGGAAAAGTTTCTGATACAGAAGGTTACCACTGAGGTGCAGGATGGCAGGATGGCATACACGGGCCATTATTTATCAAATTGATACGGCACTGTTTTACGATTTAAACGGCGATGGCTGCGGAGACATCGCCGGAATAACGGCCAAATTGCGTTATATACGCCGCATGGGGGCGACAGTAATCTGGATCACTCCGTTTTACCTTACCCCTTTTCTGGACGAAGGGTATGACGTCAGCGACCACCTGCAGGTCGATCCCCGGTTCGGCAAACTGGCGGATATTATCGCTTTTATTGAGCAGGCACGTGAGCTGGGGATGCAGGTCATTATCGAGCTGTTGATCCAGCATACGTCGGACGCCCACCTCTGGTTTCAGGAAGCCCGGCGCAACCCGAAATCCCCCTTTCGCGACTATTATCTGTGGTCAGATAATGACGATGACGATACGCCTCCGATGTTCCCCGGCGTGGAAAAGAGCATCTGGACATGGGATGACGAGGCGGGCCAATACTACCGGCATATGTTTTATCGCCACGAGCCTGATCTCAACCTCACCTCACCTGCGGTAATTAAAGAGATAGAGAACATTATTCTCTTCTGGCTTAAGCTCGGCGTATCGGGATTCCGTCTGGATGCCGCGTCGCATCTCACCACCCAGGCCGGAGGCGGTGACGAGAAAAAGGGGCTGTGGATCCTGGAGCACCTGCGCCGCCTGATTACCCAACATAACCCGCAGGCGATCCTGCTCGGTGAAGTTGACGTAGAAGTGGAAGCCTACAAGGACTATTTCGGCAATAACGACCGCCTGCATCTGGTGCTTAACTTCTGGCTTAATAAATATTTCTACGTGAGCCTGGCCAGGAAAAGCGCCCGCCCGCTGCGCAATGCGGTGAAGAAAATGATCGTTCCGCCGGACTCCTGCTGCTTTGCCAACTGGCTGCGTAACCACGACGAGCTGGATCTGGAGGGGATCGGTAAAAAGGATAAACAGTTCGTCCTCGACACGTTCGCCCCGGATGAAGAGATGAACGTGTACCAGCGTGGGATCCGCCGTCGCCTGGCGCCGATGCTGAATGGCGACCAGAAGCGGCTGGCGCTCTGCCACGCCGTGCTGTTCTCCCTGCCCGGGGTGCCCGTTATGCGCTACGGGGATGAAATCGGCATGGGTGATGATCTGGATTTAGAAGAGCGTTACGCCGTGCGTACGCCCATGCAGTGGGCGCCCTCTCAGGGCGGTGGCTTCTCTGACGCAGACCCGCAGAGCTTTATCGCGCCCATCATTGACCACGGGCCCTATCGTTATCAGAAAATTAACGTGGCGGATTCGCTGTTGCACCGCAACTCGCTGCTGCACCGGATTATCGATATCGCCAACACGCGGTCTGAATTCCCGGAGATTGCCGTGGCGCCGTTTCATCTTATCGCCATCGATGATGATGCAGTGCTGGGAATTTACTACGAGGCTGAAGATCGCAGCATTCTTACCTTTGTTAATTTCAGCGATAAACCGGTGACCTTCACCGCCAGAGGGATCCGCCACGCCACATGGACCGCCTGTCTGGCAGACAAACGCTACGAGGATGCGCTGGTCTGCGGCAAAACCGTTGAGCTGGATATAGGCGGCTACGGCTATCGCTGGTTCTGGACAAACCGTAGCGCGCTGCGCTGACTACTTTTTGCGGCCGCGCATCAGGCGTGTGAGCACAATCCCTGCGACGGCCAGGGAGCCCAGCAGCACTTTCCCGGGCGCGCCAGAGGAGACCGCGCTGGCGCGCGTTTTCGCCTCAGCAGAGAAATGGCCGTGGATTTTGTGCAGGTCGTTGACCGGCTGGTCGAGATAATCCCACCGGTCTTCTGCGTTCAGGGTGTCGGTCATCTGCCCTTCCCAGGCCTTTTTCACCATCAGACGGTCAAGAAAGCCGGGGAAGAGGAACTGGCCGACAATCGACTGGATGGTACTGCTGCCCACCCACAGCTCGCGCACCGGTTTTTGCGCCACCCTGAAAATGGCACTCGCGGCCACTTCCGGCTCAAACACTGGCGGAACCGGGCGCATCGCCCAGGCAAACTTATTCCGTGCCCATTCAAACTGCGGCGTATTTAGCCCCGGCATCTGGACCATGGCGAGCTGCACCCGGCTGTTCTCATGCATCAGCTCGGTACGCACCGCATCGGTAAAGCCCCGGATCGCGGCTTTGGCGCCGCAGTAGGCGGACTGCAAAGGAATGGAGCGGTAGGCCAGCGCGGAGCCAACCTGAATAATTACGCCCCGATCGCGCGGCACCATCAGTTCCAGCGCGGCACGGGTACCGTTCACGTAGCCAAGGTAGGTGACTTCTGTGACGCGGCGAAATTCATCCGGCGTCATGGTCCGAAACGGCGCCAGCACCGCCCCCATGGCATTATTGACCCACACATCTATCGCCCCAAGGCGATACTCAATTTCGTTGGCGGCATCCACCACCGCCTGACTGTCGGCCACATCCGCCTGCACGGCCAACGCATTGACGCCAAAACGGCGTAGCTCTTCCTGGGTCGAGTGAAGGCTTGTCTCCTCGCGCGCAATAATGCCCACATCGTAGCCCGCTTTTGCAAAGTGCAGCGCCGTGGCTTTCCCCACGCCAGCCGTCCCGCCAGTAATGACCATCACTGCCATAAAACCTCCGCGTTATTTCAGCCCGATAATTTCGTCACTAATTCAGCCAGCGAGTAATGCACCGCTTTTTCCACCACGTCCTGACAGTCGCCGGAAAAGAGCACCCTGCTCGTTTCCGTCTTTCCGCCGATATTCCAGGCGAAGCACACGGTCCCCGCCGCCGTGCCGTCATCTCCCCCTTCCGGCCCGGCATACCCGCTGATGGCAATACTGACATCGGCCTGGGCAATGTCGCGGATGCTGGCCGCCATCTCGGTGACGGTCTGTTCACTGACGGCGGTAAACCGCGCGAGGGTTTCCGGGCTTACGCCCAGGATCCTCTCCTTCGCGCTATCGCTGAAGACGACCAGCCCCACATCATAAAAATCGGCAGTGTTCTCTTCCGCGCAGAGCGCCACCGAAAGCTTCCCGCCGGTGCAGGATTCTGCGGTTGTTAAGCGAAGCCCTGCATCGATTAACCTGCTCGCCAGTTTTTTGGTCAGTTCAGCCACGGTAATGGTGTTGTCGTGGTATAGATTGCTCATCATCAGGCCTCTCATTTTTTCTCAGGAATAATGGAAATATGGCCATTGCGTTCCAGAATGGCATATTTAATTTCACTTAACTTTGTAATACCATTATTCTGCCGGGCTGAAACCAGAATATCATCACATGAAACATCGACCTTTTTGAGTTTATCTGCTAAGGGCACGCCGTTCTCAACCAGAATTACCGGCGTGCCATCCAGGATATTCTCCACCGGCGAAAAATACTTTTTCATCAGTCCAAAAATAATATCCACAACCACCAGCGTGGTGATGGTTATCATTGCGCCCGTGACCGAAAAATCCTCCCCCAGCAGGGCCTGCTGGGTTGCTTCGCTGATAATTAACAGGAGAATAAGATCAAAGCTGGTCATCTGCAGCAACGCACGTCGTCCGGCCACTTTGAAGACCACCACCAGAAACAGGTAAATCGCCAACGCCCTAAAAACCATATCCATGGCAGCCTCCTAAGGGTAAATAAATTGCCAGAAAGGAATATCCGGCAGGTTGTTTACACGAATGACGTTGTGCCATTTACCGCCTCTGGTCGGGGTAATGAACAGCCAGACCGAAAAATGTGGCGATTTTTCAAGATGATTATAGACAAAATAGAGCGTGTTCCCGCGGCTGTACATGCTGTCTGGCTGCGGCCAGACGCTGCCCGGCTCGTAGGCGTCGCTGCTCTCGCTGGTCATGCTCACAGTGTATTTGCCCTCGCTGTTGACCGGAAAGATCAGCTGAAGTCGCGACTCCGTTTGCCGACGCGCAAAGCGTTCATAGTTGAGGGTCAGGGATTTTGCAGAATTGGTTTTCTCCGTGTCACTCACTATCCCACTTGAAAACAGACCGGCAATCGCCGCGATGATAATACTCAGTAACACAATAAATCCGACCTGGCGAAATGCATATTCAAACCTCAGCAAGCGATAACTCTCATTTATCCCGGGTAACTTTTCATTTTTATCATTCATGGCAGCCATCACCGTTTCGCTTATTTACCAAACGTTCTGTTTTGTATGGCGAATGTTTTTAAGACTTATCACATTTGCCACATAAAGGAATAGCAACAATACTTAATAAGTCAAGACACCTTAAATGAAGGATATCAGATGAAATTATCACTTATTTCCGCTTTTTTAATATTTATGGTGCCAACCGCATGGGCTGATAATAACGGCGGGTTACAAAAGGGTGAAGCGCCGCCCCCTCCGCATGCGCTGGATAGCGGTTATCGCGGCACCGATGATGCCCGTATTATGACCATCGACCAGGCGAAACAAATGCATGATGGCGCGACCATTTCACTGCGCGGCAACCTTATTGACGGTAGCGGCGATAAGTATGTATTTCAGGATAAATCCGGAAAAATCGACGTTATTATCCCAAAAGCAGTTTTTGACGGCAGAACAGTCAAACCAGACCAGATGATCAGCATTAACGGTTCGCTTGATAAAAAGTCATCGCCTTCCGTTGTACGTGTCGATCATCTGCAGAAATAACTCAGCGAAGCGTTAACGCTGTATTTTCATCCTAACTCACCTATTGGCTTAAGGAGTCAGCTATGAGTGATACTCAACAACGTACGAACGCTTATCCGCAACCCCCTTTCCCGGAACAGCCGCAGACGCCACCAGGACTGGCTTCTGAGATGCAACCTGTTCCCGATCACGGGGAAACGAGCTATAAAGGCCACGGCCGTCTGGCGGGCAAAAAAGCGCTGATTACCGGCGGTGACTCCGGTATCGGCCGCGCGGTGGCCATTGCCTACGCCCGTGAAGGCGCCGATGTCGCCATTAACTATCTGCCTGAAGAAGAGAAAGACGCCGCAGAGGTCATCGACCTGATCAAGGCCGAAGGGCGCAACGCCGTCGCGCTGCCGGGGGATGTCCGGGATGAAACCTTCTGCCAGAACCTGGTGGAAGAAGCGGTGGCTAAACTTGGCGGGCTGGACATTCTGGTGAATAACGCCGGTCGCCAGCAGTATCGGGAATCGCTGGAAGAACTCACTACCGAAGATTTCGATGCCACGTTTAAAACCAACGTTTATGCCCCGTTCTGGATCACCAAAGCGGCGCTTCGCCATCTGAAAGCCCCTGCGGCAATTATTAACACCTCCTCGGTGCAGGCGGTAAAACCCAGCCCTGTCCTGCTGGACTATGCCCAGACCAAAGCCTGTCTGGCGGTGTTTACCAAATCCCTTGCCAAACAGCTTGGGCCGAAGGGCATTCGCGTTAATGCCGTGGCTCCCGGGCCTTACTGGACGGTGCTGCAATCCAGCGGCGGCCAGCCGATGGAGAAAGTGAAGCAGTTTGGGGGTGACACACCGCTGGGCCGTCCGGGCCAGCCGGTGGAGATTGCACCTTTATACGTCACGCTGGCGTCAGATGAGTGTTCCTTTACGACCGGCCAGGTATGGTGTTCCGACGGCGGTGATGGCGTGATTTAACGTTTCCCTGCCCGAATGTGCAATAAATGAACAAGGACGTTCAGCCCCCCGCCAAAAACATGTTGTAACTCAAACAGATCAAATGTTAAAAATATTTTGCTATCAAGTTATCAAAATTAAACAACTTAGCTTGTCACCCGCATCGCTCTGTTTTTAACATCGCCTATGGAAAAAAATGGTCTGTTCAGTCAGCGCATACGCTTGCGCCATTTGCATACATTTGTGGCCGTCGCTCAACAGGGAACGCTGGGGCGTGCGGCTGAAACCCTTAACCTGAGCCAGCCTGCTCTCTCAAAAACGCTTAACGAGCTGGAACAACTGACCGGTGCCCGTCTGTTCGATCGCGGCCGTCTGGGCGCACAACTGACCCTGGTCGGGGAGCAGTTTCTGACCCATGCAGTCAAAGTGCTTGATGCGCTCAATACCGCCGGACAGGCGCTAAACCGTAAAGAAGAGCAGACGCACGAGATTGTCCGCGTGGGTGCCCTGCCGACGGCGGCGCTGGGCATTCTGCCGCCGGTGATCGGTCAGTTTCACAAACAGCAAAAACATACGACCCTGCAGGTCGCCACCATGAATAACACCATGCTGCTTGCGGGGCTGAAATCCGGCGAGCTGGATTTGGGTATCGGACGGATGTCAGATCCCGAACTGATGGTGGGTCTGAATTATGAACTGCTGTTCCTGGAATCCCTGAAGCTGGTGGTACGCCCTAACCATCCTCTGTTGCAGGATACGGTCACCCTAAGCCGGGTGATGGAGTGGCCGGTGGTCGTGTCACCGAAAGGTACGGTTCCACGGCAAAATGCCGAAACGTTACTGCAGATGCAGGGCTGTACGCTGCCGACAGGCTGTATTGAAACCCTGTCCGCTTCCCTGTCACGCCAGCTTACCGTGGATTATGACTACGTCTGGTTCGTCCCCTCCGGTGCGGTCAAAGATGATTTACGCCAGGGCACGCTCACCGCACTGCCGGTGACCTCGCCCGGCGCCGGCGAACCGATTGGCATTTTAACCCGCGTTGATACGCCGCTCTCCTCAGGTGCACAGACGCTACTGAGCGCGATACGTAAATCGATGCCTGCCTGATTCCTTTCCCCTTGCCCTGACCCTCTCCCCCCGGGGCGAGGGTCATTCCTGCGTTCTAATCATTTAATGCGAAATCATTTATTAACAATTGCGCAAAACAATTTAACAGTTTTATCATAGCGACGAATTCACCAAATGGTTCGTAAATATTTTATCAACCCCGAATTCAAGCGTATTAATCATTATTCCCACTGCATTTATTACCCACCTGGTACACTTCCGGCACGTTGTCGTGCTGTGCAGCGGGGGATCTTAAGGAGAAAGAGATGGCATTTGGCAGCGCGCCACGTGGGATACCCCGTATCCTGCAGTGGCTCCTTGCCGGACTGATGGCGATCGTCGGTCTGGCCGTTGGCGGGTTGGGTTTTAAACTCGTCACCGTAGGCGGAAGTGGATACTTCCTGATCATGGGCGTGGTAATGGTGATTGCCGCGATCCTGATTTTCATCAACCGCAGCAGCGGGATTGTGTTGTATGGCATCGCGTTTATCGCGTCGCTGTTCTGGGCGGTAAGCGATGCCGGCTGGGATTTCTGGCCGCTCTTCTCACGCCTCTTCACCTTTGCGGTTCTGGCATTCCTCTGTGCCCTCGTCTGGCCGTTCCTGCGTGCGGCAAACCGTGCGACGCCGGTGAAAAAAGGCCCGGCCTTTGGCGTGGCGGCGCTGCTCGCCGTGGCAATGCTTGTCAGCCTGGGCTGGATGTTTATACCCCAAACGCTGGTGGCGGCGAATGAGCCGGTGCCGGTGAAACCGGTCGCGGCTGGCGAACAGCAGAAGAACTGGGAACACTGGGGTAACACCACCCACGGGGATCGTTTTGCGGCCCTTGACCAGATTAACAAGCAGAACGTTAACGAGCTGAAAGTCGCGTGGGTTGCCCATACCGGGGATATCCCCCAGAGCAACGGCTCCGGTGCGGAAGACCAGAACACGCCGCTGCAGATTGGCGACACGCTCTACGTCTGTACGCCGTACAGCAAAGTGCTGGCGCTGGATGTAGATTCCGGGAAAGAGAAGTGGCGTTACGACGCCAAAGCCACGGCCCCGAACTGGCAGCGCTGCCGTGGGCTGGGCTATTTTGAAGATTCACAAAACGTGACAACGTCACAGGCTGATGCGCAGCCCGCCGCCTGTCCGCGCCGTCTGTTCCTGCCCACCACCGATGCCCGCCTGATTGCCATCAACGCCGATAACGGTAAAGCCTGCGAAGACTTTGGTGACAAAGGTACCGTGGATCTGAGCGTGGGTATGGGTGAGATTAAACCGGGCTACTATCAGCAAACCTCCACGCCGCTTGTGGCAGGAAACGTGGTGGTGGTCGGCGGACGCGTGGCGGATAACTTCTCCACCGGCGAACCGCCGGGCGTGGTGCGCGCCTATGACGTTCATACCGGTAAACTGGCCTGGGCGTGGGATCCGGGTAATCCGAACCTGACCGGCCTGCCGCCGGAAGGCCAGACCTACACGCGCGGTACACCGAACGTCTGGTCTGCAATGTCCTATGACGCAAAACTGAACCTGATTTACCTGCCAACCGGTAACGCCACGCCAGATTTCTGGGCCGGAGAACGCACCGCGCTGGATGATAAATACAGCTCCTCCATCGTTGCCGTTGACGCCACCACCGGCCAGGTCCGCTGGCATTTCCAGACCACCCATCACGACCTGTGGGACTTCGATCTGCCTTCTCAACCGCTGCTGTACGATCTGCCAGACGGTAAAGGCGGAACCACACCGGTACTGGTGCAGACCAGTAAACAGGGCATGATCTTTATGCTCAACCGCGAAACCGGCAAACCGGTGGCGAAAGTGGAAGAACGTCCGGTCCCGGCGGGTAACGTGCAGGGCGAACGCTACTCCCCGACGCAGCCGTATTCCGTCGGTATGCCGATGATTGGCAACCAGACCCTGACCGAATCCGACATGTGGGGCGCGACGCCTGTCGACCTGCTGCTGTGCCGCATCCAGTTTAAAGAGATGCGCCATCAGGGGGTCTTTACCCCGCCGGGTCTCGATCGTTCCCTGCAGTTCCCTGGCTCACTGGGCGGGATGAACTGGGGCAGCGTCTCGGTCGATCCGAACAACGGGCTGATGTTCGTCAACGATATGCGCCTGGGTCTGGCCAACTACATGGTACCGCGTGCCAGCGTGGCGAAAGACGCCAGCGGGATTGAGATGGGTATTGTGCCCATGGACGGCACGCCGTTCGGCGCCATGCGCGAGCGTTTCCTGTCACCGCTGGGTATTCCATGCCAGAAACCGCCGTTTGGCACGATGTCCGCGGTTGACCTGAAATCCGGCAAGCTGGTGTGGCAGGTTCCGGTGGGCACCGTGGAAGATACCGGCCCGCTGGGTATTCGCATGCATATGCCGATCCCTATCGGGATGCCAACCCTTGGCGCGTCGCTCTCCACCCAGTCTGGCCTGCTGTTCTTTGCCGGCACTCAGGATTTCTACCTGCGCGCGTTCGATACCGCCACCGGAAAAGAGATCTGGAAAGACCGTCTGCCGGTCGGCAGCCAGTCCGGGCCGATGACCTACGTTTCACCGAAAACCGGTAAACAGTACATCATTATTAACGCTGGCGGCGCCCGCCAGTCACCGGATCGCGGTGATTACGTTATCGCGTATGCGTTACCCGATAAAAAGTAAGCGATGAAAAAAGGGACCGAAAGGTCCCTTTTTATTTGTAGGTCGGGTAAGGCGAAGCCGCCACCCGACACAACACGCCACTCAGAACGTCTCCCAGTTATCCCCGGAAACCGCTGCCGCCGGACGCAGCGGCGCATTCTTCGACACTGGCGCAGACGTTGCCGCCCGGCCTTGCTTCGCGCCGCTCAGTCGAAATGCACCCACCGCCTCGGTCAGACGCGCGCCCTGTTCTTCCAGCGATGCCGCCGCGGCGGAAGCCTCTTCCACCAGCGAGGCGTTCTGCTGGGTCACTTTATCCATCTCAGAAATCGCCTGGCTCACCTGCTCAATACCACGGCTCTGTTCATCAGACGCGGCAGCGATCTCCAGCATAATGTCCGTGACGCGTTTAACCGCTTCGACGATTTCATTCATGGTATTACCGGCGGCGACGACTTCGCCCGAGCCCTGGTCAATCAGCGAAACGGATTCGTTGATCAGACTTTCGATCTCTTTGGCGGCATTCGCACTGCGGCTTGCCAGAGTACGAACTTCGCTTGCCACCACGGCAAACCCGCGCCCCTGCTCACCCGCACGCGCCGCTTCTACCGCCGCGTTGAGCGCCAGAATATTGGTCTGGAAGGCGATACTGTTAATCACGGCGGTAATTTCAGAGATCTTCTTCGAACTGGTAGAGATATTGCCCATGGTTTTAACCACCCCGGAGACCATCTGGCCGCCACGACTGGCTTTACCGGAGGCATCTTCCGCCAGCTTGCTGGCATGGTGCGCGTTATCGGCGTTCTGTTTCACCGTTGCGGTGAGCTGCTCCATGCTGGCTGCCGTCTGCTCAATGGCAGCCGCCTGCTGCTCGGTACGGGAAGAGAGGTCAGTGTTGCCTGCGGAGATTTCGCTGGTGCCACGATAGATCTCTTCCGCCCCCTGACGCACGGTACCGACGGTGTTCTCCAGCGAGTGCTGCATGGTTTGCAGGTCGCGCGTCAGGCGGCCAATTTCGCTGCGTCCGGCCACATCGTCCGGCATGGTGAGGTCGCCTTTGGCGATATTTTCAATGCGTTTCGCGGCGCGCTGCAACGGGGTGATCACCGTGCGACGCAGCACGACAAAGGTCATGGCCGTCAGCACCAGCGCCAGGGCAAACGCCCCCACCATAAACATCAGGCCCAGCTGGGTGCGGCTGTGTGCCTTAACCGTCAGGGCGTTCGCGCGCTCGGTGCGGATCTTTATCGCCTTCAGCAGCACGGCGTTGTAGGCGTCATCCAGCGGGCGGGCACTTTCGTTTTCATGGTTAATGATGGCTTCAAACATGCCGTTTTTTGCAAACTTAAGCATCGGCTGCAGGCCTGCGATATAGGCGTCATAGCGTGTTTTCAGATCGGCATCCAGCGCTTCATCCTCAGGCGTACGAACCGCGCGATTGATGTAGGCATTAAACCCTTCCTGAGACTGTTTGATCCGTTTTTCCGCCTCAGCGATGTTTTGCTTCATCGCATCCATTTCCGCGATACGGCTCGCCGCCCCGGCGTGGATCATATTGATACGCGCGGTTCGCAGATGGTTTGAGCTATTCGACAGCCCCATACGCACCTGAATTTCAGACGTGACATCCTGCTGATCGGTGTCGGCCTGTAAAAGGAAATACCCCGCCAGACCTGCGCTCAAGGCAAATAGCAGAATAATGCCACCGAGAATGGAGGAAAACAGCGGAACCAGCCTGATGTGATGCAAGAAGCCCAGCTTGCGCTGCGCTGGCATCGAAGTAGTGTTGTCCATGACCGTCGACTCTCTTGTAGGTAAGATGCGTAAAAACACGCCTGTTAAATAGTCATCGGCACGGCTGAGATTTAGATTACGGCTAAAAACGCCGCACTGGTCACACTTTAGAGAAGATTATTAAAGAAACGCCAGCGGCGAAAAACCGCTGGCGTAAGAGTTACTTGTCGCCGAAATGAATAACGGTACGAATGGATTTACCTTCATGCATCAGATCGAACGCCTCGTTGATCTGCTCCAGCGGTAAACGGTGGGTAATGAATGGATCAAGCTGGATTTTCCCGGCCATCGCATCTTCAACCATCCCCGGCAGCTGCGTGCGCCCTTTCACGCCGCCGAACGCTGAGCCACGCCATACGCGCCCGGTTACCAGCTGGAACGGACGGGTTTTGATCTCCTGGCCCGCACCGGCCACGCCGATGATAATGCTCTCGCCCCAGCCTTTGTGGCAGCATTCAAGCGCAGAACGCATCACGTTCACGTTACCAATACATTCGAAGCTAAAGTCCACGCCGCCGTCGGTCATCTCAACAATGACCTCCTGAATCGGTTTTTCGTGATCTTTCGGGTTCACGAAATCGGTCGCGCCCATTTCACCCGCCAGTTTGAATTTCTCCGGGTTGGTATCCACCGCGATGATCCGCCCGGCCTTCGCCTGGACCGCGCCCTGAATCACCGCCAGACCAATCCCGCCAAGACCGAACACCGCCACGGTGTCGCCCTCTTTCACTTTCGCCGTGTTGTGTACTGCCCCAATCCCGGTGGTGACGCCGCAGCCCAGCAGACAGACTTTATCCAGCGGCGCCTGCGGGTTCACCTTTGCCAGTGAGATCTCCGCGCAAACGGTGTATTCACTGAAGGTGCTGGTGCCCATGTAGTGGTAAACCGGCTCGCCGTTATAGGAGAAACGGGTGGTACCGTCCGGCATCAGCCCCTTGCCCTGGGTGGCGCGAACCGCCTGGCAGAGGTTGGTCTTACCGGATTTACAGAACTTACACTCGCCGCATTCTGCGGTGTACAGCGGGATCACGTGGTCGCCCGGCTTCAGGCTGGTCACGCCTTCGCCCACTTCCACCACCACACCGCCTCCTTCATGGCCGAGCACCGCCGGGAAAACGCCTTCCGGATCGTCGCCCGACAGCGTAAAGGCATCGGTATGGCACACCCCGGTATGGGTAATTTTGATCAGCACTTCGCCCTTCTTCGGCGGTGCAACGTCAATTTCAACGATTTTGAGCGGCTGGCCAGGGCCAAATGCGACGGCTGCGCGAGATTTCATAGTGTCTTCCCTTATTGTGTGGTGTGTGGGTTTATTTTAGATAAGCGCGCAGCAAATGGCCGACTTCTGCCATGCGCACGGCTCGCTGATCCGGCGTGGTTTCCCCCGTTACCAGCTCATCTTTGAGGTGAATTTCAACCATTTCGCCCATCAGGCCATTGGCAGCGCCGCGCACGGCGGCAATTTGCTGCAGGATGGCCAGACAGGGGTCGCCCGACTGCAGCGCGCGTTCAAGGGCATCAACCTGGCCCCGAATGCGACGAACGCGAGTGAGGATACGTTTTTTATCTTCGGGTGAGTGCGGCATACGGCCTCCTGATACTATAGGGGGGTATGGTACCCTTTAAAGCAACATTGTGTAAACAACAGCTTTCATAGGGTTATCAGGCTCTTGAATCGCATTATCATACATAAGTAATTCTGAATAATTTCTCTTTGAAATGCTGGCCTCTACATTCGAATTAAGCCATTTTCTATGGCTAAGCCAAAAAAAAGCGTCACCAGTACCCTTTATTCGCTGGAATCGATAAGCAGCATTGATAATAATTCAAAAAACCTTCTAAACCTTAAACCTGGTAACAGGTTGAAATGAAATGGTTTCCGCCATGATTAAATTTTCCTTAATAATAAAGGCTTCTACGAAATCTTATTTTTTTGCGTTCAGAACCTGTAAACGGTCAAAATCAAACCACTCCTCTTTGATGTAAGATATATAATTCAAAATAATTATCTACACCATATTGCGCAAACCATTGTTATATATAGAGAAAAATCACAACACCTTAAAATAACGATCAATATCAATGAGTTACAACATTGATTGATGTCTAATCACGTGCTAAACCTAAATCCAGGTAAAAATATCTTATGGAGAAGAGTATGATGTCGTGGCGAGTATTAAGTTCTGTCATTTGCCCAAACACTGGAATCGTTTATTCGCACATTGTTGGTTTGAAATTATTAAGATTAATAATTTGGTACGAGAGTGACATCTATCTTTTGCCCGGAGACAGAATACATACAACAAAAAATGGAATTTTTGTAAATGGGGTGTTCAACCAAATATCCCTTTATAACGTCTCGCCATACAATGAGAACCTGTGGGACGAAATAAAAAACAAAATGGCCTGTCCTTTTAATAAAAACCTGGATTCTGAAGACTGCTCATACGCTGAGCATTGCAATGCGCGCAAATGCCCACACGGATTTGAGACAACCCCTTTGATAATAAGAGTGCCCCGCGATAGCTAATCATTTAATAAGTTAGCTTTTGGATCCGCTGCCCCCTGTTACAGGGACCGCATGCTTAACATTTATTTTACTGAGATACTAACTGAAACCCTATCAGTTACGGCCCCCGCGCGCCTGCCAATGACTTGCGGCAGGCGCGAGGCCATATCTCCGATAACATACGTTATTAATCATTTGGTTTGGTATTATTTATGCTTTTATTCAAACTGGTGGCAGAGGTCTTCTACCACATCTTTTAACTAAACTTTAAATGTTACGCGCGGAGATCTCTGCTTTCGTTAAGCTGTATAGCTCATCTTGTAACCTATTAAGCGCGTTGTTCTCTTCTCGCAGCATTTTGCCGTTATTTTGCAGTATTAAGTCGTTAAAGGATCCTGCCCCTGCGAAAATAGACCTGATACCTAACAAGGCCTGCTCATAATCAGAGTCCAGCTGTTCGCGAAAATAGATGAGTTTCTTTGACCAAACACTTTCATTACATGAAACAAGCAACTCAATGATTTTATTGAGTAAAAAACTAACATCTGATTTCATTTCAGTCTCCTGATGATACCGGTCATTGCAGTCGCGCAACGACATGCCCCTTTCTGCCGACTGGCGCTGCGCTTAACCGGCTTTCACTTCTATTGCTAATTTTTGCAACTCTTCTTTCAGCCAGCGGGTTGCGCCCCGCTGACCGCTGCGTTTATGGGAGTAAATTTTCACGTCAAATTTTTGAATGGAGAACGGTAAGGTAAAAATGTTGATATTCACTGCCGCCTTCAGCTTTTCGGCTGCATACCGGGGAATGGCCATCAGCAGATCGCTTTGCGCAACGATAAACGGTGCGCTGAGCATTGACGGGGTTTTGATCGCAATGTGCCGGGTATAGCCCAACTCCTCCAGGCGTAAATCCAGCACGCCCTGCTTCTCATTCCAGGGGGTGACAACCAGATGGCGGGCCGCGAGATAATCCTCCAGCGTCAGACGCGTCCGGCTTGCGTTGCTAATGACCACATACTCATCTTCAAACCAGCTTATCTCCTCCAGTTCAGGATGGCGGATCTCCTCCGCCGTGCTGAAACCGAGCGCCAGATCCACTTCGCCTGCCAGCAGCTCCGTCAGCGCCGGGCTGTGTGGCAGATAGCGCAGCTCAAAACGCAAACCCGGCGCGGCATCCTGCAACGTGTGCATCAGGGCCGGGAATATGCAAAGCGCGGTAAAATCCGTAATCGCAATGTGCAGGCTCTCGCTACTTTTGGCCGCTTCAAACTCCGGCTGCGGGGTAAGCTCATGATTAAGAAACGACAAAGCAGAAGCAATGGACGGCGCGAGCTGTGTGGCATACACGCTGGGTGACATGCGATGCCCTTCCCGGAAAAATAGCGGATCATTCAGCGTCGTTCGCAAACGTGACAGCGCATGGCTCAGTGCCGATGTGCTCATCGCTAACTCATCGGCGGCCAGGCGAACCGAACGGTGACGGTAAATGGCGTCGAAAACGGGCAGCAGGTTTAAATCAAGGCGTCTCAGGGCCGGATGCATAATATTCATCATTCGTTGATTTCATTGCACTTAATTCTTCGGACAATACTCCGTATGCTTAGCGCCATCAATCGCAAAACATGCAGGAAATACCATGAGCATTACTATTCGTCAGGCCCGCCCCGAGGATGCGGCGGCTATTTACGCCATGATTTATGAGCTGGCGGTCTATGAAAAAGCACCGGAAGAAGTGATCACCACGCCGGACGAGATCCGCGAAACCCTCTTTGGCGCAGACAGTAAAACCGAAGCGCTGATCGCGGAGTATGAAGGTAAGATCGCTGGCTATGCCGTGTTCTTCACCAGCTATTCAACCTGGCTTGGCCGCAACGGTATCTATATGGAAGACCTGTATGTATCCCCGGATTATCGCGGTAAAGGCGCGGGAAGAGCCTTGCTGAAACATATCGCGCAGCTCGCCGTAAAACGCCAGTGCGGTCGTCTGGAATGGAGCGTACTGGACTGGAACCAGCCGGCAATCGACTTCTACCTGAGCATTGGCGCGCTCCCGCAGTCCGAGTGGGTGCGCTATCGCCTGGATGGAGAAGCGCTGCTGAAATTTGCCGGGTAAACGGCGCGCGCTGTGCAGAGATCCCGGCTGTGCGGGATCTATGCTACAATTCCATAAATTTCATTAACATATTGTTGAATACCATGAGCACAGCCCCCTTCATTCGTCCTCAACTTACCCTGCCAAACGGCGCTGACAAACTGCTGCTGCACTCCTGCTGCGCGCCCTGCTCCGGCGAGGTAATGGAGGCCATTCAGGCCTCGGGCATTGATTACACCATCTTCTTCTATAACCCCAATATCCACCCGCAAAAGGAGTACCTCATCCGTAAGGAAGAGAATATTCGTTTTGCGGAAAAACACGGCGTGCCCTTTGTTGATGCGGATTACGATACGGACAACTGGTTTGAACGCGCAAAAGGGATGGAATGGGAGCCTGAGCGTGGGATCCGCTGCACCATGTGTTTCGATATGCGTTTCGAACGCACGGCGTTATACGCGGCGGAAAATGGTTTCAGTGTGATCAGCAGCTCCCTTGGCATCTCGCGCTGGAAGAATATGCAGCAGATCAACGACTGTGGTCAGCGCGCGGCAGCCCACTATCCGGGCATGGTCTACTGGGATTATAACTGGCGCAAACAAGGCGGATCGTCGCGGATGATTGAGATCAGCAAGCGCGAACAGTTCTATCAGCAGGAGTACTGCGGGTGCGTATATTCCCTGCGTGACAGCAACCTTCACCGCAAGTCTCAGGGGCGTCCTCTCATCAAAATTGGCAAACTATTTTACGGCAAAGACGAGTCTGACGAGTAAGGCGGTGCGAAGGGAGACATATCCTAAAACGCGCCAGAATCCGCATTACCGCTCTCAGATGTTGAAATAGCGGCTATCCTTTAATTATCCACAAAAGGAGGTAACAATGTCTGATTTCGACGCTGATAAAAACGCACAGTATGCTGGTGATAAAGCCAAAAATAAACTCGACGAACTGACGGGCTCTGCTCAGCAGCAGTTTGGTGAATTCGTTGACTCCCCTAAACATCAGGTGAAAGGGGCGGCACGAAAATATGCTGCGCAGGCCAGTGATGCCGTTTCTGATGTCACTGAGGCAGTCAGAAATAACCCGTTAACCGGCCTGATTGCGGCAGGTGCAGTGGGTATTGTTCTGGGCCTGTTACTCGGCCGTAAATAATCTCAGGCCCCTCGGGGCCTTATTTTTATTAGCTAAACAATCTTACCATTCGATCTAACTCCTCCTCTTTCACGGCGCGGGAAAGATAATATCCCTGGAAACTTTTTACGCCTAACGCCACCAGCTTTTCAAATTTCTCTTCGCTATCCACCCCCTCTGCAATACATTCGCTGCCGGTCATATCACTGTATATCTGAATCGCTTTGATAAGCTTGTAATCATTGTCATTAGCGACAAACTTTCCGACAATATCCCGGTCAAGCTTTAAACCATCAAAATGAACCTGCCTCACCGGAAACATGGTTTGATGGCTGGAGAAGCAATCATCCAGGAATAACCGACACCCCGTACTGCGCAGGCGACGCATGGTTTCTGGGATGGTTTTATCTTTGGTCACATCAATATCTTCAGCAAATTCAAAGACCAGGTTCCCGGCCCACTGGGGTTTCAGCAGCATCTTGATGGCTTTTTTGGCCATCTCGGGCAAGGCATTTCCGGCCGCGAGTCCCGGCGGTATATTCACCGAAAAATAATATTTCCCGTTATATTTGTTGATGCCAGAAACAGCGGCATGCAGCACCAGCGCCGTGATATTCAACCATAGCTCACGATTTTTCACCCCGGCAAGAAAATGGGCAGGCTTGATAATTTTACCGTTCTTGTTCCAGCGTAATAAAATCTCAAACCCAACACCTTTTTTATTTTCATCGGTGATTATTTGATACGCAGGAAATATCTCCCTTTTAAGCAGCGCATTAAAGACATCCACCTCAGTACTGGACAGTGATTCTATTTTTCCCTGCCGTTCCCCACTCCCTGGTGCAGAAAAACCCTGAGAATTTTTATACCACAACTGGATTAATTGCAGCTTTCTTAAACCGGCCTTGCGATGTGTATATACCGTTTTATTTGTCAGCCCAAATTTTTTGCACTGTTTATTTACCGACATGCCCCGGTAGAAATTTAATAAGACATCAAGTTCTCTGTTTGTGAGCCCTTTTTGACGGTCTTTAAAGCTACAGTCCGCATGATGATCCTGCAATGAACGAGATCTGTCCCTGCATGCGTCGTTTTTTTTCTGGACACGCGCAATAATATCGCCGCTGTTGGCGATGCGGATCAGAGATAATTTTTGATTGTTATTCAATAAACTACGCAAGGTCCCGTACAGCCAACTGTCAGGTATATTGCCATACAGAGTGACCGGGCGGATGACGGGAAGCGTGTTAAGAAGATCGGCAAGGTGCCTGAGGCTCTGCAAAAGATCCACGATCTCTTCCCCGAGAAAGACCGTAATTTTAGCGTCCTGATTTTTGATAATAGTGTAGACATCTTCCCGATTTGCGACGTCATCCTCAAAACGCACCTGTGACGCCAACCCTCCCTGCTCTTTCAGTAACAGACGGTACCCCTGGAACGTAAAACTGCAGGCTGAAATAACAAATTCCTGTGCATGACAATCATGATTATTGTGAGAATTGTTTTGAATCATAATGCGCTCCTGGGTACAAAAACACCGTTGCCCTGGTCAATAATGACCAGCACATCGAGACTAAAAACATGCGGAAATGTCACAAGCCTGCATATAACCTGCGTAACAGGTTAATTTTATCTTACCCCCGTAGGTTAATAAACCGTTATCAACGTCTCGCCCTGCAACATCTTTGCGTTAATCACCGCCTGGATCCATATGCTGTGCAAATATAACAATCTTTGCAAATAACGACGGAAAATGTTTTCCCCGCAAGGTATAATGAAAATTCCGAAAAAGAAGTCTGGACACTTCATTACGTCGGCTTGCTCAAAAAGAGAAAATGCTATGGATAATCATATCTCATCCAGGGCCTTGCTACATCGAAGGGATGTTATTAAGAACAACCCGCGGTTTAGCGAGGCAATAATAGAACACTACAAAATCAATGACAGCATCTATAAAAAACAACCCTTGTTCTACAAAACAATGCTCCAGGAATCACGATTCAATATTATTCTTGCCATGTGTTGTTTTATATTCGGCAATCAGGCCGAATCTGTTTCAGAGATAAAAGCATTATGTTCGCGATACAAAATCGCCAGTCCCAACAGCGTTATTGCTATCATCACCTTACTGAGAACTACCGGGCGGATTAAGACCTGGCGCTGTATGGAGGATCGCCGCAAGACGCGCATCGCCCCCACGCAAAAAGGACTGGATGAACTAAAACGTTACATGAGCGGCGCATTTATACCTGTCAGTATTCTTTACCCGACATTTAACATCGACCTTAACCTGTTAGATAACGACATTCTGAGAAATAACTTTTTCCGCCGGGCGGCTGAGTATCTGTTTCGCGGATTAACCTTCAAAGCCGTGTTACCGGAAGTGGGGTTATTTATTGATAAGGATGGAGGGCGAATGATTATGCTGTATTTATATTTGCAGGCCATTAAAAACAAAACCGCACATGGCGCGATAATTGATTATTCGCCCGGCACGCTGGCGAAAGCGTTTTTTGTCTCACGTATCCACGTGGCGCGCATAATTAAATCCGCGCAAGAGGCAGGTTATCTTAAAGACAGAGGGGATGGCCGCATGACCATTTATCCTGCATTTATGCAGCTCGTCGAAAATTATGCCGGGTTATATTTTGCCTATGTCACGCATTACATCAACGTGGTTCCGAAGGAGCGACGCCAGGGGGGTGACGTAACCTCCCCGGTATAATCCTGGGGCGTTCGGTTTCCCGAGCGCCCTTTTCTGTTCGTCAGCGTTCCCGCAACGCCTCTTTCGCCTTATTGAGTGGTTTCAGCAGATAATCCAGAATGGATTTACTGCCCGTTTTAATATCCACCGTCGCAATCATCCCCGGAAACACCGGAAATTCCTTGCCCTGTTTATTTGTCAGGTGGTTACTGTCAGTACGGATATAGACGCGGTAGTAGTACACGTCTCTTTTGACCTCATCCTGAAGGGTATCAGGTGAAATCATGGTCACCTCACCCGTCAGTCCACCATAAATCGAGTAGTCATAGGCGGTGATTTTCACCAGCGCTTTCTGTCCGGGGTGGATAAACGCCACATCACGCGGTGAAATTTTCGCTTCAACCACCATCTGATCGTCAAGAGGCACCAGGCTCATCAGTTTCCCATTGGGCGGGATCACCCCGCCGACGGTGGTGACGTCGATGTCCTTCACAATCCCGCGCACCGGCGCGTTGAAGGTCAAACGGGTCAGGGAATCCTCGCGTCCTTTCATGACCGAGCGCTGGGCTTCGATCTCCGCATTCGCTTTCGCCAGCTCTTCACGGGCGCGCACGTAATACTGGTTTTTCATTTCGGTGATTTTGTTCTCAAGCTCGTTTTTTTGCCGCTCCAGACGTAACACCTCCACCTTGCTCGCCGCCCCCTGAGTGACCAGCGGACGGGTTAACGACAGCTCGCGCTGGACCAGTTCAGCCCCCTGCCGTAAACCGGCCAGCCCTTTTTCCAGGCTTTCGCGACGGGACTGGAAGAGCGCCGTTTCCTGTTTGACCAGTTCAACGTCGTCATCCAGCTCTTGCGGAAACGTCAGTTCCGTGTCGTTCACTTCCGCTTTCAGGCGCGCAGCCGTGGCCAGCGCGGCATTCAGACGAGACTCACTCTCCAGCACGCTGGATTCTGTCTTGGTGCGGTCAAGCTGAGCCAGCCGCTGCCCACGTTCAACGATGTCACCTTCGCGCACCAGCAGGCTATGGATAATGCCCCCCTCCAGCGACTGAATGACCTGCTCGTGAGAAGACGGGATCACTTTGCCGTTGCCGGTGGTGACTTCATCAAGCTGGAACAGACTCGCCCAGGCGATAAACGCCGCAAGCAGTGCGAACAGCGACCAGGCCACCCACGTTGAGCGCGGCAGGCGCGGTTCTTTCAGGCGGCTGTTATAGCGGGATAGATCATTCATGCCATTCCCTCCTCGGCCACGGCCGCCGGTTTCATGGTCACGGTACGCTGCGCTGCCTTTTGCGGCGCCATACCGTGCTGACGCAGGATCGCGTCGCGCGGGCCATCCATCACCACTTTGCCGTTTTCCAGCACGATGATGCGGTCAACCAGATCCAGAATCGGCAGCCGGTGTGTTGCCACCACCAGCGTCCGGCGCTTGCCCAGCCATTGCTGTAAGTGCTGAATGAACTGCTTTTCGCTCATCTCATCCAGCCAGGCGGTAGGCTCGTCCAGCAGAAGAATATTGGGCGACGTGATCAGGGCGCGCGCCAGCAACAGCGCCTGTCGCTGGCCGCCGGATAACCCGGCCCCCCCTTCATTGATGAGGTAGTTCAGCCCCATTTTCTGCTTACGCACGAACTCCAGCGCACCGCTGTTAACCAGCGCCTGATGGATCTCCTCGTCGGTGGCAAGCGGGTTGCCCATCAGGATATTGTCGCGCACAGAGCCAAAGAACAGCCGCGCCTGCTGGCTGAGCAGCTGCATATCCCGGCGCACATCGGCGGTGTCGAGATGATTTAAGGCAATATCATCCAGCAGAATGCTTCCCTGCTGCGGTTCCTGCATCCCGGCCAGAAGCTGCAGCAATGTACTTTTGCCGGAGCCGTTGCGCCCCAGCACCGCCACCCGTTCGCCGGCGCGGATCTGCAATTTGCTGATGTGCAGCACGGTCAGTTTTTCCTCGTCGTCGTACCAGAATCCCACGTCGTCGAGGGTATAGTTCCCGCGCAGATGGGCTTTATGCACCTTTTTACCCTGCTGAGGATCGTCAATCGGGCGCTGCATCAGGTCGTCCAGACCCTTTCTCGCCACCTTCGCCGACTGCCAGCGGGACAGCACGCCCGAAATCTGTGAGAGCGGCGCGATGGTGCGCGAGGCCAGAATCGAGGTCCCCACCAGCGCACCGGTGGTCATGTCGCCGCTGATGACCAGATAGCACCCCACCAGCAACACTACCGCGTAAACTATGGACTGTACCTCCTGCGTCCAGGTCAGGAGCAGCCCGGTCAGCCAGCGCTGTTTCATTCCAACGGTGGCCGCCACATCGTTGGTGTTGTTCCACTGATTCTGAAAACGCTGTTCGGCGCGCATCAGCTTGATGTCCTCAATGCCCTGCACCGCCTCCACCAGGGTGGCGTTACGAATAGCGGATTCGCGCATCCCTTCGCTGGAGAGTTTTCCCAGCGGGCGCTGTACCAGCAGGCCCGGGATCAGCAGCAGCGGCACGGCAAGCAGAACCACCAGCACCAGCGGACCGCCAATCATCCACAGAATGAACACAAACAGCAGGAAGAACGGCAGATCGGAAATCGCCGCAATGGTGGTGGAGGTAATCAGCTCGCGCACCGACTCCAGCTCGCGGATCTGGGCGATGAACGACCCGGTCGATTTAGCGCGGGCGCCGTTTTTGATCCGCAGCGCGTGAGCAAACACCCGCTCGGAGATCCGCAGATCCGCTCGCTTACCTACCACATCCGAAATATGCACGCGCAGCATACGCATAATGAATTCGAACACGATGGCGAGCATGACGCCGCCAAACAGTACCCACAGCGTGGCTTCAGACTGCGACGGCACCACCCTGTCGTACACCTGCATGGAGAAGACCATGCCGGAGAGCGCCAGCACGTTCGCGACCAGCGCCACCAGCATGATGTCGCTGTAGCGTCGCCAGTCTTTCAGCGCCAGCTGCCAGAACCAGTTTTTCTCATAGGGTTTGATGTAATCATCCACGCGGGCATCCGGCGTGGATTCGAGCGGGCGCAATACCAGCAGCGTTTTCAGCCGTGCGCCGAGCGCTTCCCGCGTTAATGTTGTCTCCAGCCCGCCATCGCCGCTGAACTGCAGGCTGACGTTGCCGTCGTTGTCCATGCGGTTAATAACCGCGATCTGTCCGCCAGTGAACTCCGCCAGCAGCGGTAAACGCCACGGGTCGAGGGAGACGGCGTCTGCTTCCACCTTACGCATCCCAAGCCCAAGCTGGCGCGCCATCTCCTCCAGCACCAGCTGGCGCGGGGACTGGCTTTCATGGTTAATCGTGACCCGAACATGCTCCGCCGAAAAATCCAACCGATAGTGCTTCGCGATGATGAGCATGCCCTGCAACCAGGGTTCGTACTGTGGATGTGTCTTCATAATCTCCGGGTTAACGCAAGTCGTCTAAAGAAACGCAAAAGGCCGCGGGGATCGCTCCCCGCGGCAGGGTTTTACGCAATTAACAGTTGATGATTGGCCAGCAGCGTCGCCAGATCCGTCTGGACGCCGTTCAGGGTCACCAGCGTGGTAGGCGAGAACTGACCGCCCGTACCGTCGAGATCAACCTGGATTTCGGTATTGCTGCCGTTTTGCACCACGCGGATGTAATCGGTGATGTTCCCCGCGCTGCTGTCCAGCGTTGCCACCCCATTCACATAGCTCGCCGAGCCCGTGCCGGTATAGCCGCTGTCGGAGAGCAGATCGCGCAGGTCGATACGGTCCGTATCCGCCGTGCCTTCCCAGGTGCCGACGGTAAAGCCGTTCACCACATCGTGACCGTTACCACCCGTGGCATCCGACGCGTTGATGAGCTTATAGAGCAACGTGTCGTGGCCGCCGCTGCCGATATTGAAGGTGTCGTTTCCGCCCCGGCCTTCGAACTGGTTATCACCGCTGTTGCCGGTAATGACATCGTCGAAGTCCGAGCCGTTGATCCCTTCAATGTTCAACAACCGTGTGGTGCCAAACCCGGTGTCCTGCGCCGTGGAGAGACGTAAATCAACGGTAATGCCGGACGTTGCGTTACGGTAATCCACCACGTCCATCCCACCGGTGTTGCTCCAGGTGTCATAGTCGGAATGGGTATTCCAGCCGCCGGAACCGTTATAGGTATAGGTGCCATCCTCTGCGATAAAGGTGTCGTTATACCCGGTGCCGGTAATCGTTCCGCTGTGGCCGCCGGTGGCCGCTTCGGCAGTGAGCACGTAGCCCTCCTTACCGTTGCCCGCCTCCAGGCCGCTCCAGGTGACGTTATCCGACACGCCGTTAGTGATCTTGACGATCTCGGCCGAGTAGGTCTCATTCGGATCCAGCCCGTAGAAACTCACCAGCGCAGAGGTATCGTTCGAGCCGATACCGGACTGGGCGTTGATGATCTGCGAGGCCACCAGCACACCCGCGGCGTTATACAGATTGACCGTGTTGCCGTAGTAAGCGTTGATACCCTCACTGTCGACAATGTGCAGGTGCATCGCGGTGCCGTCGGCAATGGTTTTGCTGTTTTGCACCAGCACCACCTTGCCGTTTTGCTGCGACACCAGCAGATCCTGTGCGCCATCCCAGTTGTAATCCACCGCAGCCACACCGGTGACGTTGGCAAGCCCAGACGCCAGCTGGCTCGAGGTCCAGGTGGAACCGTAACCGTTATTGGTGAACAGGGTCGCGGTTTGTGACGCGCCGTAGGTGCTGAGCTTGATGATGTCCATCTGCCCGTCACCGTTCCAGTCCACCGCCACCGACAGATACCCCGCCGTGGCGTTAGAGGCTTCTACCGCGCTCTTGGTCGTGGACAGCTGCCCTGCACCGTTGTTGTAGTAGATCACCCCGCCGGTGTTGTTGTAGCTGCTGCCCAGGTACAGATCCATGTAGCCATCGCCGTTGAAGTCCGCCCACGTCATGGAGGCTGCCGTGGTGGTATTCGAGGCGTTCGCGACAAACACGTTGGTCAGGTTCTGGCCGATGGAGAGCGTGCCGTTACCGTTGTTATTAATCACCGTTAACGAGTACGCACTGCTGCGGTTGGTGTGCTGCACAATGTCTACGGTGCCGTCGTTGTTCAGGTCGACGCCGGAGATTTCACGTCCAGAGTCAAACTGACCGTAGAACCCACCTTCACCGCCGGTGCCATCCGGCGACAGGACGCCATTGTTGTTCACCAGATAGGTCAATGAGTCCATACCCGCATCGCCGTACGCCAGATCCAGATAACCATCCCCGTTTTTGTCGTACGCCACCACGCCGCCGTACCAGATGGTGGTTCCCATCGCCAGCTGGCTGGCGTTATAGGTGCTGCCATCGTAGGTCCACATGACCTGTGTAGAGCCTGCGTAGGTGTTCTCCGTCGCGAAGATATCCTGCGTGCCGTTACGGTCAAAGTCGGCGGCGGTCTGGCTCACCACGTAATAGCCACGGGTGTTGCTCAGCGTATTGCCGGCATAGGTCGAGCTATCGCTGCTGGAGTAAGACTGGCCGTTAGCAATGATATTCCACAGGCCGCTGCTGTTCGTGCCGACGGTCATGGTCGAGTTGTTCAGGTTACCCGCCGTGGTCGCCCAGTCGGTATTCACGGTGGTGGTATCAATCACCAGGCTGCCGTTGGCAATACCGGTGGTATTGCCGTTGCCCGCGCTGCTCTTCACCTGAGCGGTGACGTTATAGCTCGCCACGCCCAGCGCATCGCTGTCCGGGATCTGCAGATACCAGGTGTTGTGATCCGGATCGACCACGACCGCACCGCCGGTCTGGGAGGTGTAGGTTTTCCCGTTCACCGTCACCACCAGGTATTCACCGTTCACCAGGTCTGCGGATACCGTACCGCTGACAATCGGCGTGGTATCGGAGGTAGTCTGGGCGGTAATTGCCGCCGTGGTGGTCGGTACGCTGGTATCGACGTTCAGCACAAACCCGTCCGATTCCGTGTAGTTACCGGCTTTATCGGTGACGCGCACTATGTAGGTGTGGTTGCCATCGCTCAGGCCGTTGTCCTGGAAGGACCAGCTGGCGCTGCCGTTCATGGTTACCTGACCAAGCAGAATGCCGTCGCGATAGAGCTGCACAATTTCGCCGTCGTCCGGGGCGCGGTTCAGCGTGCCGTTGATCAGCGGTGAGGTATCATCCGTCGCCACCGACGTACCGTAAGTGCCCTGACGCTCGCCTTCACCGTCGGTGTAGCTCACCACGGTACCCACGGTGGTTGGCGGCGTAGTATCGACCGTCACCACCTGCGACGCGGTGGAGCCAACGTTACCCGCCTGGTCGATAATCCGCACCTGGTAGGTGTAATTCCCGTCATCCAGATCGCGGGTATCGGTGTAGCTCCAGCGCTGGTTGGTGACCGTGGTGTCAACCCACGTATTTCCGCCGTCGAGGCTGATCTGCACGCGCTCGTCGCCTGCCAGCGCGCTACCGAGCGAACCGTTAATGGTCAGCGTGGTGTCCATGGTGATGAAATCACTGCCGGACTGTCCGGTATCGTCGCTGATGCTGTCGATAGTGACGCCGTACTGCGGCGCCTGCGTATCCACCGTTACCACCTGCGACGTGGTAGCCCCGACGTTCCCCGCCTGGTCGACAACACGTACCTGGTAACTGTAGCTATCGTCGGTCAGCGTGCGGGTGTCGTTATAGCTCCACTGCGTGCCGCTCACGGTGGCGTAGACCCAGG
This sequence comes from Enterobacter sp. T1-1, assembly GCF_000710795.1. Lineage (NCBI taxonomy): Bacteria > Pseudomonadati > Pseudomonadota > Gammaproteobacteria > Enterobacterales > Enterobacteriaceae > Enterobacter > Enterobacter sp. T1-1. The sequence goes on from NZ_JALW01000080.1 coordinate 84,367, forward strand.
TGGTGCCGCCATCCATGCTCACCTGAACGTACTCACCCGCCCCCAGTTCAGCACCGAGCGTGCCGTGCAGGGTGTAGGATGTCGAGCTGGTCAGGAAGTCGTTATTGTCGAAGCCGGTATCCACGGTGATGTTATCCACGCTCACCGTAATCGCCGCATCCGGGGCCACCGTGTCAACGGTAACCTGCTGATGGGCACTGGCACCCACGTTACCCGCGGCATCCACCACGCGAACGTAGTAGTCGTAGGTCTGGTTAGCCAGCGTGCGGCCATCCACGTAGTACCAGTTGTTGCCAGTGACAATCACGTTCTGCCAGGTTACGCCGCCGTCGATACTGATCTGGGCATATTCCCCGTCGGCCAGCGTCGCGCCGAGCGAGCCGTGCAGCGTCAGCGAGGTATCGCTGGTGATAAAGTCGCTGCTGCTCAGGCCGGTGTCATCGCTGATGCTGTCGATGGCGATCGTTTTGCTGGCGTCCGGCACAACGGTATCGATGGTCACTACCTGGCTTACGGTAGCGCTGATATTCCCCGCATCATCAATGACGCGCAGCTGGTAGTTGTAATCCCCGTCGGCCAGCGTACGGCCATCCACATAGGTCCAGCTCAAACCGCTGACACTGACGTCGGTCCAGTTCTGGCCGCCGTCGAGGCTGATCTGAACGTGGTCACCGCTGCCCAGCGCCGCGCCCAGCGTTCCTTTCAGGCTGATCTGCGTATCGCTGGTAATAAAGTCGCTGTCGGACAGACCGGTATCCTGGGAGATGGAGTCAACCGTAATGCTCGTTGCCACAGGCGCGGTCAGATCAATCACCACGTCCTGGCTGTCCGTTGCCCCCACGTTGCCCGCGTTATCGATCACCCGCACCTGGTACTGGTACGTATCGTCCGTCAGAGTGCGGCTATCGGTGTAGCGCCAGGTCGTGCCGGTGACGCTCAGATCACTCCACGTGGCCCCGCCGTCCAGGCTGATCTGCGCCTTCTCGTTGTTGCCGAGCTGCGCGGTCAGGGAACCGTTGATGATAATCTGGCTGTCGTTGGTGATGAAATCACTCGCGCTCAGACCGGTGTCGTTTTGCAGGGAATCAATGCTGATCCCCATCGACGGCGCAGTCAGATCCACGGTAACGGTGTGGTTGTCGCTGGCGCTGTTGCCGATGGTGTTGCTCACCTGCGCGTTAATGACATACGCGCCGCCGTCTGCCAGCGCGGAAACATCTGCGCTGCCGAGCGTATAGCTCCAGCTGCCGTCATTCTGCACGGTGGTCGTATAGGACTTGCCGTTCAGGGTCACCGTCACCGTCTGGCCCGCTGGCGCGTCGGTAGTACCGCTGATCACCAGCGGCGTACCGTGTTCGGCGGCGCTGACGATGTCGTCCTGGGCAAAAGTGTTAATAACGATCGTCGGTACATCGCCGTTCAGCGTCACGTCGTGCGTGGCGCTGCCCGGGTTGCCCGCCTTATCGCTCACCGAGGCGGTAATGGTGTACTCCCCGTCGGTCAGGCCAAGGAAGTCGCGGCCCGGCACGAAGACCGACCACGCCCCGTCCGCCGCGACGGTCGCCTGGTAGCTGTGCCCGTTGAAGGAGACGGTGACCGTCTGCCCCTGCTCCGCCGTGGTGGTGCCGCTGATGGTCTGGCCCGCCAGCTGCTCGGCGTTGTTGACGATATCGTCATCGGCGACGGTGCTGATGGTCACGGTCGGCGCCGTGGTGTCTACCGTTAAGGTGTGCGTGGTCTGGCCGTTATTCCCGGCTTTGTCGTTAACCGAGGCGGTCACCGTCAGCGCGCCGTCGTTCAGGGCAGCCAGGTCGGCGGCAGGAACGTCGAGCGTCCAGGTGCCGTCGTTTGCCACAGTGGCGGTATAAGTTTTGCCACCCAGCGTAACGGTGACGGTCTGGCCCGCCTCTGCACTGGAGGAGCCGTGCACGGTCAGCGGCTGCTGCGCTTCCGCTGCGTTCAGCACGTCATCGCCCGACAGCGTTGCAATGCTCACCACCGGCGCAGTGGTGTCCACGCTGATGCTGTGCGTTGCCGAAGCGCTGTTGCCCGCGCTGTCCTGCGCAGAAACCGCTACCTGATAGTTCGCGCCATCGGCCAGCGCACCCACATCGGCTGCCGGTACGGTGGTGCTCCAGCTGCCGTCGCTCTGAATGGTGGCCGTATAGCTCTTGCCGTTCAGGGTCACGGTCACCACCGTGCCGCTGGCAAACTGGGCACTGGAGCCGTTAATCACCAGAGACGTAGCGGCTTCTGCTGCGTTGATTACGTCATCGCCGCTGAGGGTATTAACCGTCAGCGCCACGGAGGCGGTATTGACCACCACGTCGTGGGTCTGGGTGCTGCTGTTGCCCGCGCTGTCGGTGATGGTTGCGCTGAGGGTCACGGTGCCGTCATTGAGCGCAGAAATCACGCTCGCCGGTACGCCCACGCTCCAGTTACCGCTGGCATCAACGGTGGTGGTGTACTGGTTTGAACCCAAGGTGATGACGACCTTATCGCCTACGTTCGCGCCGGTGGACGTGCCGCTGACGATCTGCGCCTGCGCATGTTCCACGCTGTTGATGACATCATCGCCCGCCACCACGTTAAAGCTGACGGTCGGCGGTGTGGTATCCAGCGTAATCGCCTTGCTCGCGCTGCCCGGGTTACCCGCCGTATCGCTAACGCTCACCTGCACCGTATAGCCATCATCAGCCAGTGCGGACAGATCGGCGGAAGGTACGTTGACGCTCCAGGTGCCATCCGGTTGTACCTGGGCGGTATAGCTGTTGCCGCCCAGCGTCACGGTAACCGTCTGCCCGGCTTCTGCCGTGGTCGTGCCGGAGACAGTCACACCAGCGGATGCTTCGCTGCCGTTAATAACGTTATCGCCAGCAACCGTATCAATGGTGACGCCTGGCGCGGTGGCATCTACGCTGTACTCACGCCCTGCGGACGCACTGTTGCCGTGCGCGTTGGTGACGCTCACCTGCACGCTGGCATCGCCGTCTTTCAGGCCCGCGAGATCCGCGGACGGTACGGTGGCGGTCCAGTTGCCGTCGGCATCGACGGTGGCGGTATAAGAGTTGCCGCCAAAGGTGACGGTAACGGTCTGGTTTTCTTCCACGTTGCTGGTGCTACCGGAGAGCACCAGATCCGCTCCTTTCTCCGCCGCGTTAATCACGTCGTCGGTGGCGATGGTGTCAATGCTGATAGCGACCGCGGTCAGATCGACCGTGACGTCATGGCTGATGGTCACCGGGTTGCCTGCTGCGCTCTGGCCTGCAACGGTGACGGTGACCGTACCAGCAGCCAGCGCCCCGACGTCTGCAGCCGGGATCGCCGCGCTCCAGGTACCCTCTGCCAGCACGGAAGCCGCATAGGTTTTGCCATTCAGGGTCACGGTGAGCGTTGTGCCCGCCGCCAGCCCGTCGCTGGAGCCGGTGACAATCAGGTTCTGACCATGTTCGATGCTATTGATCACATCGTCGCCCGCCACGGTGTCCACACGCAGACCCGGCAGGTTGGCGTCGATGGTGATGTCACGTTCGCCCGTACCGGTGTTGCCGTGGCCGTTGGTGACGGTCGCTGATACCGTTAAATCGCCGTTGCCCAGCGCGGTCAGGACCGACTCCGGCACGCTCACGGACCAGCTCAGATCGCTCTGCACCGTCGCGGTGTAGCTGTTGCCGCCAATCGTCACGGTTACGGTGTTGCCCGCTTCGGCATTCGCCACGCTGCCGCTGATGGTCTGGCCTGCCGCCACTTCCGCCGCGTTAATCACGTTGTCGCCCGCCACGGTATTAATGGTGACGGTCGGCAGTGCG
>NZ_JALW01000081.1:0-37687 GCF_000710795.1 Enterobacter sp. T1-1
CCTTGCCACGCTCTTCGTCGTCTTTTTCCCCCCCCGGCTGGGGGGGGGGGGGGGGGGGGGGGGGCAACATCAGGCCGCACCCAACTTATTTGTTACGCGTTAATTTCTCAAGATCCGCTTCAATCTCGCTGATCTTATTAGTCACAACGCTTTCAAGGTGACGCAGATCGTCAAGGATCTTACGCTTGAGATCGACTTCGGTACGGTCGCGCTGGCAGATCTGATCGAGTTCATCGATCACATAGCGCAGGTTGGGGCTGATTTCCTGAACCTCTTTGTATCCCTGTCCTACACCGTCTGCGACGACGGTCTTACGCTGGCGTGGATATTTAAACTTCACGCTCTTGGCGAAAAACTCTCCTTTGTCCTTGTGAAAATAGATTTTTAAAATGTCGTTGTTGGCTTCCTGGCGAAGGCTGTAACGATCAATTTCATCAGGATTGGTAATGCCCAGACTTTTCAGATTATCGTACATAGCGGTACCCTTGATCTCAACATAACCTTTGAATAATTAACGAAAAAATCTATTTTCGCCACCCTCAGATATGAAAAAAGCGGGGTTGCCCCCGCTTTTTGTTATATCCGATTAATCGATGGTGCGCAGCAATTCGTTGATGCCCACTTTACCGCGGGTTTTCGCGTCCACTTTCTTCACGATAACCGCACAGTACAGGCTGTACTTACCATCTTTAGACGGCAGGTTGCCGGAAACAACCACGGAGCCTGCCGGAACACGGCCGTAATGGATTTCGCCGGTTTCACGGTCGTAAATACGGGTGCTCTGACCGATGTAAACGCCCATGGAGATCACTGAGCCTTCTTCAACGATCACGCCTTCTACCACTTCAGAGCGCGCGCCGATGAAGCAGTTGTCTTCGATGATGGTTGGGTTAGCCTGCAGGGGTTCCAGTACGCCACCGATGCCGACGCCGCCGGACAGGTGAACGTTTTTACCGATCTGCGCGCAGGAGCCCACGGTAGCCCAGGTATCCACCATGGTGCCTTCGTCTACATAGGCACCGATGTTTACGTAGGATGGCATCAGTACGGTGTTACGGGCGATGAACGCGCCCTGACGCACCGCAGCAGGTGGCACTACGCGGAAGCCTTCTTTCTGGAAACGCGCTTCGTCGTAATCAGCGAATTTCATTGGCACTTTATCGAAGTAGCGGCTTTCAGCTCCGTCGATAACCTGGTTATCGTTGATACGGAAAGAGAGCAGCACGGCTTTCTTCAGCCATTGATGAGTGACCCACTGACCGTCGATTTTTTCTGCTACACGCAGCGCGCCGGAATCCAGCAGAGAAATCACCTGGTTAACCGCTTCGCGGGTAACGGTATCCACATTTGCCGGGGTAATCTCGGCGCGACGCTCAAAAGCGGACTCAATAACGTTCTGTAACTGCTGCATTGTTTACTCTTTCCATTTCACTAAAAAACACGTCACCCTTTATCGTTTGGATTGAGGGCTGCTGTCAACCGTTGTTGCACTTCAAGTTGCAGGTCATTATTAAGGGCACGCCGGTCCGCTGTTGCGATTATAAATAAATCTTCTACTCGCTCGCCAATGGTTGTAATTCGGGCCCCGTGGAGCGAAATTCCCAGATCGGCAAAGACCTGACCGACGCGGGCGAGCAGACCTGGCTGATCCAGGGCAATGAGCTCCAGGAACGATTTACGATCGGTGTGGGTCGGCAGGAAATTGACCTCGGTATCGACGGTAAAGTGGCGCAGTTTCGCGGGCTGACGACGCGGTTGCGGCGGCTGCCAGCTGCGCTGAGTGATGGCCTGCTCCAGACCAAAACGTATCCCCTCATGACGATCCGACGACAGCGGGCTGCCGTCCGGCTCCAGCACAATAAAGGTGTCCATCGCCATGCCGTCGCGGGTGGTGAAAATCTGCGCGTCGTGCACGCTCAGGTTTCGTCTGTCCAGTTCAGCGCATACCGCAGCAAACAGATAAGGGCGGTCCGGGCTCCAGATAAAGATCTCGGTACCACCGCGCGTCGCCTGCGGGCTGAGCAGGATCATCGGCTGCGACAAATCATGCTGCAGCAGATGCCGCGCATGCCAGGCGAGTTGGTTTGGGCTGTGACGGACAAAGTAGTTGGCACGACAGCGGGCCCAAATCTGATGCAACGCCTCTTCATCAATGTTGTCCATCCGCAGCAGGGCCAGAGCCTGCAGCTGATGGTGGCGCACGCGCTCGCGCATGTCCGGCGTGTTTTGCATTCCGCGGCGCAGCTGTTTTTCGGTCGCAAAGTACAGTTCACGCAGCAGGCTCTGCTTCCAGCTGTTCCACAGCGTTTCGTTGGTGGCGCAGATATCGGCCACCGTCAGGCAGACCAGATAGCGCAGACGGTTTTCTGTTTGTACCTCTTCTGCAAACTGCTTGATCACTTCAGGGTCCTGAATGTCACGACGCTGTGCGGTGACCGACATCAGCAGGTGATGGCGCACCAGCCAGGCCACCAGCTGTGTTTCACGTGAGTTCAGACCGTGCAGTTCGGCAAATTTCAGCACGTCCTGCGCGCCGAGCACCGAGTGGTCACCGCCGCGGCCTTTGGCGATATCGTGGAACAGGGCGGCAATCAGGATCAGCTCCGGATGGGTCAGCCGTGGCCACAGCTCAACGCACAGCGGGTGGCGGGAGCGCGTCTCTTCTTTCGCAAAACTTTCCAGCTTGAGCATGACGCGGATCGTGTGTTCATCCACCGTATAGGCATGGAACAGATCGAACTGCATCTGCCCGACAATGTGCGACCACTGCGGCATATAGGCCCACAGTACGCTGTGACGGTGCATTGGCAGCAGTCCGCGACTGACGGCGCCCGGATGGCGGAGCATGCTCAGGAACAGCGAACGCGCTTCCGGGATATAGCACAGCGGCTGCGTCAGATGGCGGCGCGCATGGCGCAAATGGCGCAGGGTGGTGGAGTAGATCCCGGTGATCGTGCTGTTGCGGACCATGGTGTAGAACATCCGCAGGATCGCTTCCGGCTCGCGCATAAACAGCGTTTCGTCACGCAGATCGATAAGCGTACCGCGTAGCTGAAACTCGTCATCAATGGGGCGCGGTTTTTCGTCGGCCGTCAGCGCCAGAATAGCTTCGTCGAACAGCTGCAATAGCATCTGGTTGAGTTCGGTAACGCGTCGGGTCACGCGGAAGAAATCCTTCATCATGTGCTCAACCGGTTCGTTACCCTCGCCGCTGTAGTGAAGGCGCTGGGCCACGCTGAGCTGGCGGTCGAACAACAGACGGTTATCGTAGCGATTAAGTTCAAGATGGAGGGCAAAACGAATGCGCCACAGTAGATGCAGACACTCGTTGAGCTCGTTTCGCTCGGCTTCGGTTAAAAAGCCAAAACCCACCATTTCATCCAGCGAGGTGGCGCCAAAGTGGCGACGGGCTACCCACTGTAATGTGTGGATATCGCGCAGGCCGCCGGGGCTGCTTTTGATATCCGGTTCAAGGTTATAGCTTGTGCCGTGATAGCGCTGGTGGCGTTGATTTTGTTCCTCTACCTTAGCGGCGAAGAACTTTTCTGATGGCCAGAAGCCGTCGCTGAATATGTGTTTTTGCAGTTCCAGGAACAGCGCGACGTCGCCGATCAGCAGGCGGGTTTCAATCAGGTTGGTGGCAACGGTCAGATCCGATAGTCCCTCCAGCAGGCACTCTTCCAGGGTGCGTACGCTGTGGCCGACTTCCAGCTTCACATCCCAGAGCAGCGTCAGCAATTCGCCAATCTTCTGCGCCTGTTCGTCCGGCAGTTTTTTGCGGCTTAAGATCAGCAGGTCAATATCGGAAAGCGGATGCAGCTCACCGCGGCCATAGCCCCCGACGGCAACCAGCGCCACGTCGCTGACCTGCCCGAACCCGTACTCAATCCACAGGCGTTGCAGAAGCTGGTCAATAAATTCGGTGCGCGCTTCAATGAGCTGTTCGGCGGAAATGCCCGCATCAAACGCGCTTCCCAGCCAGCGCTGGAAGACATCCATATGGGCTTTGATGCCGGCACAGCTCAGCTCGTGCTGCGGCCAGACGCCCGGGTTATCGGGCTGGTCGGGGAGGGTGGGAAGTGCTGTGTTAGCATACTGTTCGGGTAATAGATTACTCATCGTGTGCCACCCATAAGAAAAAGCTATCGCCATTAAAAAAGCCGGCATTTGCCGGCTTTTTTATCATTCATCGTGCGTCAGTATTGCCGGGATGGTGTCATCCTTGCGCAACGTCATAATTTCGCAGCCGTTGTCTGTTACCACAATAGTATGCTCGTACTGTGCAGACAAGCTTCTGTCTTTGGTTTTCACCGTCCAGCCATCTTTCATGGTACGGATACGGTAGTCACCCGCGTTGACCATCGGCTCGATGGTGAAGGTCATCCCTTTTTGCAGCACCACGCCGCCGTCATCCGCATCGTAGTGCAGAACCTGCGGCTCTTCGTGGAAGACGCGGCCAATGCCGTGACCACAATATTCGCGAACCACGGAGAAACCTTCCGCTTCGACAAACTTCTGGATAGCGGCACCAATGGTGCGCAGGCGAATGCCCGGTTTCACCATCTTCAGCGCCAGGTAGAGGCTCTCCTGCGTCACTTTACACAGGCGCTCGCCCAGGATGGTTGGCTTGCCCACGATAAACATCTTCGAGGTGTCACCGTGGTAATCATCTTTAATGACGGTGACGTCGATGTTGACGATGTCGCCATCTTTCAGCAGTTTTTCGTCATCCGGAATACCGTGGCACACCACTTCATTTATAGAAATGCAGACGGATTTCGGGAAACCGTGGTAGCCGAGGCAGGCGGAGACCGCGTGCTGCTCGTTAACGATATAGTCGTTACAGATGCGGTCCAGCTCGCCGGTGCTGACGCCCGGTTTCACGAACGGCTCGATCATTTCCAGCACTTCCGCGGCCAGACGACCGGCGACGCGCATCTTTTCAATTTCTTCAGGGGTCTTAATAGAGATAGCCATGTAATCTGTCCATCGGTGTCGATTTTTTCGACAATACTAGTCTAAGTACCGTCAATGGTATCAGTCAGGCGCACCCCGTGCCAAACTGAGAATCATTAACAGCACACTACGCCAACAATTATTGGTTTCTGGTCGTGATTTGTGGTATAAAGCGCGCCGGACTTCCGATCCATCTCAGATACACAGGCTGGACGGGAGCGATATATCTCACTTTGTGTAACAACACACACGTATCGGCACATATTCCGGGGTGCCCTTCGGGGTCGGTAATATGGGATACGTGGAGGCATAACCCCAACTTTCAATATAGAGGTTTTAAACATGGCAACTGTTTCCATGCGCGACATGCTCAAGGCTGGTGTTCACTTCGGTCACCAGACCCGTTACTGGAACCCGAAAATGAAGCCTTTCATCTTCGGCGCGCGTAACAAAGTTCACATCATCAACCTTGAGAAAACTGTACCAATGTTCAACGAAGCCCTGGCTGAGCTGAACAAGATCGCTTCCCGTAAAGGTAAGATTCTGTTCGTTGGTACTAAGCGCGCTGCAAGCGAAGCTGTGAAAGATGCTGCTAACAGCTGCGACCAGTTCTTCGTGAACCATCGCTGGTTGGGCGGCATGCTGACCAACTGGAAAACTGTTCGTCAGTCCATCAAGCGCCTGAAAGATCTGGAAACCCAGTCTCAGGACGGTACTTTCGACAAGCTGACTAAGAAAGAAGCGCTGATGCGCACTCGTGAGCTGGACAAGCTGGAAAACAGCCTGGGCGGTATCAAAGATATGGGCGGCCTGCCAGACGCGCTGTTCGTAATCGATGCAGACCACGAGCACATCGCAATCAAAGAAGCTAACAACCTGGGTATCCCGGTATTCGCTATCGTTGATACCAACTCCGATCCGGACGGTGTTGACTTCGTTATCCCGGGTAACGACGACGCAATCCGTGCTGTTAGCCTGTACCTGAGCGCTGTAGCTGCTACCGTTCGTGAAGGCCGTTCCCAGGATCTGGCTTCTCAGGCGGAAGAAAGCTTCGTAGAAGCTGAATAATAAGGTTTCACCCCTTATTAGTACCGTGTATGAATAGGGGCCCATTATCGGCCCCTTTTTTCAATTTATACTGTTTGGCCGCAGGCCGGGCAGTTCACATCTCCCGAGGATTTAAGAATGGCTGAAATTACCGCATCCCTGGTAAAAGAGCTGCGCGAGCGTACTGGCGCAGGCATGATGGATTGCAAAAAAGCGCTGACTGAAGCGAACGGCGACATCGAGCTGGCAATCGAAAACATGCGTAAATCCGGTGCGATCAAAGCAGCTAAAAAAGCAGGCAACGTTGCTGCTGACGGCGTGATCATCACTAAAATCGACGGCAACTACGGCATCATTCTGGAAGTTAACTGCCAGACTGACTTCGTTGCTAAAGATGGTGGTTTCCAGGCATTTGCTAACAAAGTTCTGGACGCAGCTGTTGCTGGCAAAATCACTGACGTTGAAGTTCTGAAAGCACAGTTCGAAGAAGAACGTGTTGCGCTGGTTGCTAAAATCGGTGAGAACATCAACATCCGTCGCGTAGCGTCCCTGGAAGGCGACGTTCTGGGTTCTTACCAGCACGGTGCGCGTATCGGTGTTCTGGTTGCGGCTAAAGGCGCTGACGAAGAGCTGGTTAAACAGCTGGCAATGCACATCGCTGCAAGCAAACCAGAATTCGTTAAACCAGAAGACGTGTCTGCTGAAGTGGTAGAGAAAGAGTACCAGGTTCAGCTGGACATCGCGATGCAGTCTGGTAAGCCAAAAGAAATCGCAGAGAAAATGGTTGAAGGCCGCATGAAGAAATTCACCGGCGAAGTTTCTCTGACTGGCCAGCCTTTCGTTATGGATCCAAGCAAATCCGTTGCTCAGCTGCTGAAAGAGCACAACGCTGACGTAACTGGCTTCATCCGCTTCGAAGTGGGCGAAGGCATCGAGAAAGTTGAGACTGACTTCGCAGCAGAAGTTGCTGCAATGTCCAAGCAGTCTTAATGATGAAAAAGGAGCCGCCTGAGGGCGGCTTCTTTTTGTCACCCGTCAGACGAAAATCAGACAGGATCCCGTATCGCTGTGCTGGTATGCGACATACTATGTCGCCAGAATTAACTCCCATCTTAATCGTTGACAGTCTCAGGAAAGAAACATGGCTACCAATGCAAAACCCGTGTACAAACGCATTCTGCTTAAGCTGAGTGGCGAAGCGCTGCAGGGATCGGAAGGCTTCGGTATTGACGCAAGCATTCTCGACCGCATGGCACAGGAGATCAAAGAACTTGTCGAACTGGGTATTCAGGTCGGCGTGGTCATTGGCGGTGGCAACCTTTTCCGTGGTGCTGGTCTGGCGAAAGCGGGGATGAACCGCGTTGTGGGCGACCATATGGGTATGCTGGCAACCGTGATGAACGGTCTGGCAATGCGTGATGCGTTGCATCGTGCCTATGTGAATGCCCGCCTGATGTCCGCTATTCCTTTGAATGGCGTTTGCGATAACTACAGCTGGGCAGAAGCGATCAGCCTGCTGCGCAACAACCGCGTGGTGATCCTCTCCGCCGGTACGGGTAACCCGTTCTTTACAACCGATTCCGCTGCCTGCCTGCGCGGTATCGAAATCGAAGCCGATGTGGTGCTGAAAGCAACCAAAGTGGATGGCGTGTTTACCGCCGACCCGGCAAAAGATCCCTCTGCCACCATGTACGATCAGCTGTCCTACAGCGAAGTGCTGGAAAAAGAGCTGAAAGTGATGGATCTTGCCGCCTTCACGCTGGCTCGCGACCACAAACTGCCGATCCGTGTCTTCAATATGAATAAGCCTGGCGCACTGCGCCGCGTGGTCATGGGCGAAAAAGAAGGCACATTGATCACGGAATAATTTCCGTCGGCGATAAATACAGGTAAGATTCCGCTTTATTTTGAAGTGGTATCTTACCCGGACGCGCCATTGGCGTTGTCATGAATTAAACGCGACTATACTTAGCACACCTGTAGCACTGTGCTGGCGGATAGTCTGCCTGAGACAAGTTTTCAAGGATTCGTAACGTGATTAACGACATCAGAAAAGATGCTGAAGTACGCATGGAAAAATGCGTAGAAGCGTTCAAAACCCAAATCAGCAAAATCCGTACTGGCCGTGCTTCTCCAAGCCTGCTGGATGGCATCATCGTAGAGTACTACGGTACGCCTACCCCTCTGCGCCAGCTGGCGAGCGTGACCGTAGAAGATACCCGCACGCTGAAAATCAACGTGTTCGATCGCTCTATGGGCCCGGCGGTTGAGAAAGCGATCATGGCATCTGACCTCGGTCTGAACCCAAGCTCTGCGGGTGCTGATATCCGTGTTCCACTGCCTCCACTGACCGAAGAGCGTCGTAAAGACCTGATCAAAGTGGTGCGTGGCGAAGCCGAGCAGGGTCGTGTTTCCGTGCGTAACGTCCGTCGCGACGCTAACGATAAAGTGAAAGCGCTGCTGAAAGAAAAAGAGATCAGTGAGGATGACGATCGTCGTTCACAGGACGACATTCAGAAAATGACTGACGCTGCCATCAAGAAAATTGATGCGGCGCTGGCAGATAAAGAAGCGGAACTGATGCAGTTCTGATTTCTGTCTTACACTGATAAACGCCGTTCAGAGGGACTTCGGGTCTTGCTGGCGGCGTTTTGCTTTTATCTGGTCTAACTTTTTTCGGGCATCTCATGAAGCATTTAACTCTCCTTGGCTCAACCGGATCTATCGGTTGCAGCACTCTCGACGTTGTACGCCACAACCCTGCGCTTTACACCGTGACAGCACTGGTGGCCGGGAAGAATGTGCAGCGAATGGTCGAGCAGTGTCTGGAGTTTACGCCCCGCTATGCGGTAATGGATGACGAAGAGAGCGCCCGCCAGCTGAAAGCCGCTCTGCAAGAGAAGGGCAGTCGTACTGAGGTTCTGAGCGGGCAGCAGGCTGCCTGTGAGATGGCCGCGCTGGAGGAGGTCGATCAGGTGATGGCCGCCATTGTTGGCGCGGCTGGGTTGCTGCCGACGCTGGCCGCCATCGATGCTGGTAAAGATGTTCTGCTGGCGAATAAAGAGTCGCTGGTGACCTGCGGACGCCTGTTTATGGAGGCGGTTAAGCAGCGCGGAGCACGACTTTTGCCGGTCGACAGCGAGCACAACGCCATTTTTCAGAGTTTACCGCAACCTTTTCAGCAGAACCTGGGGTACGCTGACCTGGAGCAGAATGGGGTTGTATCGATTTTGCTTACCGGGTCTGGTGGCCCGTTCCGTGAAACGCCACTGTCTGAACTGAGCGCAATGACGCCGGATCAGGCGTGCCGTCATCCGAACTGGTCAATGGGGCGTAAGATCTCCGTTGACTCTGCCACTATGATGAACAAAGGTCTGGAATACATTGAAGCTCGCTGGCTGTTTAACGCGTCGGCGAAACAGATGGAAGTGCTGATCCACCCGCAATCGGTGATTCACTCGATGGTGCGCTATCAGGACGGCAGCGTGCTGGCACAGCTGGGAGAGCCGGATATGCGTACGCCAATTGCACATGCAATGGCATGGCCTGAACGCGTGAAATCTGGCGTGAAGCCACTCGATTTTTGCAAGCTGAGTTCGCTGACGTTCAGTGAACCTGACTACGATCGTTATCCGTGTCTTAAGCTTGCAATGAATGCCTTTGACCAGGGGCAGGCGGCGACGACGGCACTCAATGCAGCCAATGAAATTACCGTTGAAGCATTTCTGAATCAGCAGATCCGTTTCACCGATATCGCTATGCTGAATTTGTCGGTACTGGAGTTGATGGATCTGCGCGAACCTCAAAGCGTGGAAGAGGTGCTGGCGGTAGATGAGCAGGCTCGTATTATTGCGCGCAAACAGGTGACACGTCTCGCAAGCTGGTGATAAAGCAAGCACTAGTCGTCGTGCTATTTGTTAGCGTTGGGCTTCGGTGATATAGTCTGCGCCACCTGATCGCAGGTATTTGACTTTAAGTGGTCAGGTAAGCCGTGGTTTGACACGGCTTTTTTACGTATAGGCTTCAGTATTCCTGAGTACCGTTAAATCCTTTTCAGGGACTAAAAACGCGTTATGTTGTCTGCGAATCAACCAATAAGCGAAAACTTGCCAGCTCATGGCTGCCGTCATGTAGCAATCATCATGGATGGCAATGGCCGCTGGGCGAAAAGACAAGGGAAGATACGAGCCTTTGGGCATAAAGCTGGGGCGAAATCTGTTCGCCGCGCCGTCTCTTTTGCCGCCAATAACGGCATTGATGCGTTAACGCTCTATGCTTTTAGCAGTGAAAACTGGAATCGACCTGCGCAGGAAGTGACTGCGTTGATGGAACTGTTTGTGTGGGCGCTCGACAGCGAAGTAAAAAGCCTGCACCGCCACAATGTGCGCCTGCGTGTCATTGGCGAAACCAGTCGTTTTAACTCACGTTTGCAGGAACGGATTCGTAAAGCAGAAGCGCTGACTGAAAATAACACGGGTCTGACGCTGAATATCGCGGCGAATTACGGTGGACGCTGGGATATTATCCAGGGGGTTCGGCACCTGGCCGAACAGGTTCAGGAAGGGTTGTTGAGACCCGACCAAATTGATGAAGACGCGCTGAGCAAGCAAATCTGCATGAATGAACTGGCACCTGTGGATTTGGTAATTAGGACAGGGGGAGAACATCGCATAAGTAACTTTTTGCTGTGGCAAATTGCCTATGCCGAACTTTACTTTACGGATGTGCTTTGGCCCGATTTTGATGAACAAGACTTTGAAGGTGCGCTGCATGCCTTTGCCAATCGAGAGCGTCGTTTCGGCGGCACCGAGCCTGGTGGCGACAAAGCCTGATGGGGGTAGCTTTTGCTGAAGTATCGCCTGATTTCCGCTTTTGTATTAATACCCATTGTCATTGCGGCGCTGTTTTTACTGCCCCCGGTGGGATTTGCTATTGTCACGCTGGTGGTGTGTATGCTGGCCGCGTGGGAATGGGGACAGTTTAGCGGCTTTACGTCGCGCAGTCAGCGGGTATGGCTGGCGGTACTCTGTGGCTTGATCCTGGCCCTGATGCTGTTTACCTTGCCTGAATATCACCATGATATTCACCAACCACTGGTTGCCGGGTCCCTGTGGGTATCGTTGGCCTGGTGGATCGCCGCCCTTGTTTTGGTGCTTTTTTATCCAGGCTCCGCGGCGTTATGGCGCAACTCAAAAGTGCTGCGCCTTATATTTGGTCTTCTTACCATCGTGCCTTTTTTCTGGGGCATGGTGGCTCTGCGCGCCTGGCACTACGACGAAAACCACTACAGCGGTGCGATTTGGCTGCTTTATGTGATGATTCTGGTCTGGGGGGCTGACTCTGGGGCCTATATGTTTGGTAAACTGTTCGGCAAACATAAACTGGCTCCGAAAGTGTCGCCTGGTAAAACCTGGCAAGGATTCATCGGCGGCCTGTTTACGGCAGCGATTATCTCCTGGGGCTATGGCGTCTGGGCGAATCTGGACATTGCACCGTCAATACTGCTGGTGTGTTCGATTTTTGCCGCGCTGGCCTCGGTACTCGGTGATTTAACCGAAAGTATGTTCAAGCGAGAAGCAGGGATTAAGGACAGCGGACACCTGATTCCAGGGCATGGCGGGATACTGGATCGCATTGACAGCCTGACAGCGGCTGTTCCCGTGTTTGCTTGTCTGCTTTTACTGGTATTCGGGACGATTTAACGGAAGGTTTTATGCTGAGCATTCTCTGGAATCTGGCGGCGTTCATTGTTGCACTGGGTGTACTGATTACCGTGCATGAATTTGGCCATTTCTGGGTTGCTCGCCGTTGCGGTGTGCGCGTAGAGCGGTTCTCCATCGGTTTTGGCAAATCACTCTGGACGCGTACTGACCGTCACGGCACGGAATTTGTCATCGCCCTTATCCCGCTCGGTGGCTACGTCAAAATGCTCGACGAACGTGTTGAGCCTGTGGCCCCTGAGCTTCGACACCGCGCGTTTAATAACAAAACCGTTGGACAACGTGCCGCCATCATTGCTGCCGGACCGGTAGCCAATTTCATCTTTGCTATCTTCGCTTACTGGCTGGTGTTTATCATCGGCGTTCCGGGCGTGCGTCCGGTTGTCGGTGAAATCGCCCCCAATTCCATCGCGGCGAGTGCGCAAATTACGCCGGGGATGGAACTTAAAGCGATTGATGGTATCGAAACCCCTGATTGGGATGCCGTGCGACTGCAACTGGTAGCCAAAATCGGTGATGAGCAGACCACGGTCAGCGTGTCACCGTTTGGTTCTGACCAGCGACAGAATAAAGTGCTGGATTTGCGTCACTGGAGTTTCGAGCCAGACAAAGAAGATCCCGTCTCCGCGCTGGGGATTCGCCCACGTGGTGCGCAGATCGAACCGATATTAGCCGAAGTTCAGGCAAATTCGGCGGCGAGCAAAGCGGGTTTGCAAGCTGGCGACAGGATCGTTAAAGTCGATGGTCAGCCATTAACACAGTGGATGACCTTTGTTACTCTGGTGCGCGATAATCCGGGTACGTCGCTCGCGCTGGAAGTTGAAAGGCAGGGTAGTCCACTCTCGCTGACGCTGATCCCGGATAGCAAATCGGTCGGCAAAAAGGCAGAAGGGTTTGCAGGCGTTGTGCCTAAAGTGATCCCGCTGCCAGATGAGTACAAGACAATACGCCAGTATGGGCCGTTTAGCGCCATCCTTGAAGCCACGGATAAAACATGGCAACTGATGAAGCTGACGGTAAACATGTTGGGGAAATTGATAACCGGTGATGTGAAACTGAACAACCTCAGTGGGCCAATTTCGATAGCTCAGGGGGCTGGGATGTCAGCGGAGTTCGGGGTGATTTACTATCTCATGTTTCTCGCGCTCATTAGCGTGAACCTTGGGATCATCAACCTGTTCCCGCTTCCCGTTTTAGACGGGGGTCATCTGCTGTTTTTAGCGATTGAAAAGCTAAAAGGCGGGCCGGTATCCGAGCGAGTTCAAGACTTTAGTTATCGCATTGGCTCGATTTTGCTGGTGCTGTTAATGGGGCTTGCACTTTTCAATGATTTCTCTCGGTTGTAAGAGAGTTAGTTAGGAAGAACGCATAATAACGATGGCGATGAAAAAGTTGCTCATAGCGTCGCTGCTGTTTAGCAGCGCCACCGTATACGGTGCTGACGGGTTCGTAGTGAAAGACATTCATTTCGAAGGCCTTCAGCGTGTCGCCGTTGGTGCGGCCCTCCTCAGTATGCCTGTGCGCCCCGGCGATACGGTTAATGATGATGACATCAGTAACACCATCCGTGCTCTGTTTGCCACCGGCAACTTTGAGGATGTCCGCGTCCTGCGCGATGGTGATACGCTGCTGGTTCAGGTAAAAGAACGTCCAACGATCGCCAGTATCACTTTCTCCGGTAACAAGTCGGTGAAAGATGACATGCTCAAGCAAAACCTTGAAGCATCCGGTGTTCGTGTGGGGGAATCTCTGGACCGCACCACCCTTTCAGACATTGAAAAAGGTCTGGAAGACTTCTATTACAGCGTCGGTAAGTACAGCGCCAGCGTGAAAGCGGTGGTGACTCCGCTGCCGCGTAACCGTGTTGACCTGAAGCTGGTCTTCCAGGAAGGCGTCTCGGCGAAGATCCAACAGATCAACATCGTCGGGAACCACGCGTTCACTACCGACGAACTGATCTCCACCTTCCAGCTGCGTGACGAAGTGCCGTGGTGGAACGTGGTGGGCGATCGCAAATACCAGAAACAGAAACTGGCGGGCGACCTCGAAACCCTGCGCAGCTACTATCTGGATCGCGGTTATGCCCGTTTCAACATCGACTCGACTCAGGTGAGTCTGACCCCGGACAAGAAAGGGATCTACATTACGATTAACATTACAGAAGGCGATCAGTACAAGCTTTCGGGTGTTGAAGTAAGTGGCAACCTGGCGGGGCATTCTGCCGAGATCGAATCGCTGACCAAAATTCAGCCAGGCGATCTGTACAGCGGTTCTAAAGTAACCAAAATGGAAGACGGCATTAAAAAGCTGCTCGGCCGCTATGGTTATGCCTATCCGCGTGTGCAAACTCAGCCGGAAATCAACGACGCGGATAAAACCGTTAAGCTTCACGTCAACGTTGATGCGGGCAACCGTTTCTACGTGCGTAAGATCCGCTTCGAAGGTAACGACACCTCCAAAGATTCCGTTCTGCGTCGCGAAATGCGCCAGATGGAAGGGGCATGGTTGGGTAGCGACCTCGTTGACCAGGGTAAAGAACGTCTGAACCGACTGGGCTATTTTGAGACGGTTGATACCGATACCCAGCGTGTGCCAGGCAGCCCGGACCAGGTTGATGTCGTGTACAAAGTGAAAGAGCGTAATACCGGTAGCTTTAACTTCGGTGTGGGCTACGGTACTGAAAGCGGCGTGAGCTTCCAGGTTGGCGTTCAGCAGGATAACTGGCTGGGTACGGGTTACTCGGTGGGTATCAACGGTACCAAAAACGACTACCAGACCTATTCTGAGTTCTCTGTCACTAACCCATACTTCACCGTTGACGGTGTGAGCCTGGGTGGTCGTATCTTCTATAACGACTTTAAAGCAGACGACGCGGATCTGTCCTCGTACACCAACAAGAGCTACGGTGTAGACGGTACGCTTGGATTCCCGGTTAACGAATACAACACCCTGCGTGCGGGCTTAGGTTACGTGCATAACGACCTGTCCAATATGCAACCGCAGGTGGCAATGTGGCGTTATCTCGACTCTATCGGCCAGTCGGCGAGCACCTCCAGCGATAACAACGGTTTTGCGGCGGATGACTTCACCTTCAACTACGGCTGGACGTATAACCGCCTTGACCGTGGGTACTTCCCAACGGAAGGTTCACGTGTCAACCTGAATGGTAAAGTGACTATTCCTGGTTCTGATAACGAGTTCTACAAGTTAACGCTCGATACTGCCTCGTACTTCCCGATCGATGACGATCATAAGTGGGTGGTTCTGGGTCGTACCCGTTGGGGCTATGGCGATGGTTTAGGCGGCAAAGAGATGCCGTTCTATGAGAACTTCTACGCCGGTGGTTCCAGTACCGTTCGTGGCTTCCAGTCCAACAACATTGGTCCGAAAGCGGTTTATTACGGCGGTAATGACGAAGATAACTGCGCAAGCCGGGATCCAAAACAGGTTTGTAGCTCTGATGATGCGGTAGGCGGTAACGCCATGGCCGTGGCGAGCCTTGAGTTCATCACGCCAACGCCATTCATCAGTGATAAATACGCGAACTCAGTCCGTACGTCCTTCTTCTGGGATGCCGGTACCGTGTGGGATACCAACTGGGAGAACACTGCCCAGATGCGTGCGGCAGGTGTTCCAGACTACAGCGATCCGGGCAATATTCGCATGTCTGCAGGTATCGCATTACAATGGATGTCACCGCTGGGGCCGTTGGTCTTCTCTTACGCCCAGCCGTTTAAGAAATATGATGGAGATAAGTCGGAGCAATTCCAGTTTAACATTGGTAAAACCTGGTAATTCTCCGCTGCAAAGGAATGCGTTGGCAGTGTAGCGCTGACAACCGGCGATCGGTAAAACGATCGCCTTGCCACGCAAAGAACGGTACCTTCTGGTGCCAATGGGATGGTAAGGAGTTAATTGTGAAAAAGTGGTTATTAGCTGCAGGTCTCGGTTTAGCGATGGCAACTTCTGCTCAGGCAGCAGACAAAATTGCAATCGTCAACATGGGTAATTTGTTCCAGCAGGTTGCACAGAAAACTGGCGTTTCTGCGACTCTGGAAAACGAATTCAAAGGCCGTGCAAGCGAACTGCAGGGTATGGAAAACGATCTTCAGTCCAAAATGCAGCGTCTGCAGCGTGATGGTTCTACCATGAAATCAAGCGAGCGCAGCAAACTGGAAAAAGACGTAATGGCTCAGCGCCAGACGTTCTCCCAGAAAGCACAGGCTTTCGAGCAGGATCGTCAGCGTCGTTCTAACGAAGAGCGTGGCAAGCTGGTGACTCGCATTCAGACTGCTGTTAAAGCAGTTGCTGCCGATCAGAACATCGATCTGGTTGTTGATGCGAACGCCGTTGCTTTCAACAGCAGCGATGTTAAAGACATCACCGCTGATGTTCTGAAACAGGTTAAATAAGTAATGCCTTCAATTCGACTGGCTGATTTAGCTCAGCAGTTGGATGCAGAATTACACGGTGATGGCGATATCGTCATCACCGCTGTTGCGTCCATGCAATCTGCTAAAGCTGGCAATATTACCTTCATGGTAAGCCCTAAGTACCGTGAACATCTGGCTCAATGCCAGGCGTCGGCTGTTGTTCTGACGCAGGACGATCTTCCGTTTGCCACTGGTGCGGCACTGGTAGTGAAAAATCCCTACCTGACGTATGCTCGCATGGCACAAATTCTTGATACCACGCCGCAGCCGGCGCAAAACATTGCTGCCAGTGCAGCAATCGATCCGACGGCTCAGCTGGGTAACAACGTAGCAGTCGGCGCAAATGCCGTGATCGAGTCTGGCGTCGTACTGGGCGATAACGTCGTCATCGGCCCGGGCTGCTTCGTTGGGAAAAACACAAAAATCGGCGCCGGGACACGTTTGTGGGCCAATGTGTCCGTCTACCACGAAGTTGAAATCGGCGAAAATTGCCTCGTTCAGTCCAGCACAGTGATTGGTTCTGACGGTTTTGGCTACGCTAACGATCGTGGTAATTGGGTTAAGATCCCGCAACTTGGTCGCGTTATCATTGGCGATCGCGTTGAGATCGGAGCCTGTACCACCATTGACCGTGGTGCGCTTGACGACACCATTATCGGCAACGGTGTTATTATCGATAATCAGTGCCAGATTGCGCATAACGTTGTGATTGGCGACAATACCGCGGTTGCAGGTGGCGTCATCATGGCAGGCAGCCTGAAAATTGGCCGTTACTGCATGATTGGCGGTGCCAGCGTGATCAATGGTCATATGGAAATATGCGACAAGGTCACCGTGACGGGAATGGGCATGGTAATGCGTCCTATCACTGAGCCAGGCGTCTATTCCTCCGGCATCCCACTGCAACCTAACAAGGTATGGCGTAAAACAGCAGCTCTGGTGATGAATATTGATGATATGAGCAAGCGACTCAAGTCCCTTGAGCGTAAGATCGATCAACAAGACTAAGCGTTCATCTTTTTAACGCTTAATTTCCCGGCCTGTCGGCTTTCTTTTAAACCGGCAGGCCGTGTTATTATTGCTAATCAGTACATTTTGACAGGAAGAGTATTTTGACTACCGACACTCATACTCTGCATATTGAAGAGATTTTAGAACTTCTGCCGCACCGCTACCCGTTTTTGCTGGTAGACCGTGTGCTGGATTTTGAAGAAGGTCGTTTTCTGCGCGCAGTGAAAAATGTCTCCGTTAACGAGCCATTCTTCCAGGGGCACTTCCCTGGTAAACCCATCTTCCCGGGTGTGTTGATCCTGGAAGCGATGGCACAAGCTACCGGTATTCTTGCGTTTAAAAGCGTAGGCAAACTGGAGCCGGGTGAACTGTACTACTTCGCGGGTATCGATGAAGCGCGCTTCAAGCGTCCTGTCGTGCCTGGTGATCAGATGATCATGGAAGTCACTTTTGAAAAAACGCGTCGTGGCCTGACTCGCTTTAAAGGCGTAGCGCTGGTTGACGGCAAAGTTGTTTGCGAAGCGACGATGATGTGTGCTCGTAGCCGGGAGTCCTGATACGTGATTGATAAATCTGCCTTTATTCATCCTACCGCTATTGTGGAAACCGGCGCCATTATTGGTGCTAATGTCCACATTGGCCCGTTCTGTATTGTTGGTCCCCATGTCGAAATTGGTGAGGGTACAGTACTGAAATCTCACGTTGTCGTGAATGGTCATACGACCATTGGCAGCAACAATGAGATCTATCAGTTCGCCTCCATCGGCGAAGTTAACCAGGATTTAAAATATGCTGGTGAGTCGACCCGTCTGGAAATTGGCGATCGTAACCGTATCCGCGAAAGCGTCACCATTCATCGTGGAACAGTACAGGGTGGTGGGTTGACGAAGGTGGGCAGCGATAACCTGTTTATGGTTAATGCGCACATCGCGCACGACTGTACCGTAGGTGACCGCTGTATTCTTGCCAACAACGCAACGCTGGCAGGACACGTATCGGTTGATGATTTCGCAATTATTGGCGGTATGACCGCAGTCCATCAGTTCTGCATCATTGGTGCACACGTGATGGTCGGCGGATGCTCCGGTGTGGCGCAGGACGTCCCACCGTATGTAATTGCGCAGGGCAACCATGCCACGCCATTCGGCGTGAACATCGAAGGCCTCAAGCGTCGTGGCTTTAGTCGCGAAGCGATTACGGCTATCCGCAACGCGTATAAGTTACTGTACCGTAGCGGCAAAACGCTGGAAGAGGCGAAGCCGGAAATTGCCGAACTGGCGGAAAAGCACCCTGAAGTGAACGCGTTCATGGAATTCTTTGACCGTTCCACAAGGGGTCTGATTCGTTAATGGTCGACAGTCGTCCGCTTACGATAGCCCTGGTCGCCGGAGAAACCTCCGGCGATATTCTTGGTGCCGGTCTTATCCGCGCGCTTAAGGCTCGCGTACCTGATGCTCGCTTTGTTGGCGTTGCAGGCCCGCTAATGCAGGCTGAAGGCTGCGAAGCCTGGTACGAAATGGAAGAGCTGGCCGTGATGGGCATTGTTGAGGTGCTGGGGCGACTGCGTCGTCTGCTGCATATCCGCGCCGATCTTACCCGCCGCTTCACCGAGCTCAAACCCGATGTCTTTGTCGGTATTGATGCGCCTGACTTCAACATTACCCTCGAAGGGAATCTGAAAAAGCAGGGCATTAAAACCATTCACTACGTCAGTCCGTCCGTCTGGGCGTGGCGACAGAAACGCGTTTTCAAAATCGGACGGTCAACCAATCTGGTGCTGGCTTTCCTGCCTTTCGAAAAAGCGTTTTACGACAAATTTAACGTTCCGTGCCGTTTTATCGGGCATACCATGGCGGATGCGATGCCGCTGGATCCGGATAAAAACGCAGCGCGTGACGTGCTGGGGATCCCTCACGATGCGCACTGTCTGGCTCTTCTGCCGGGTAGCCGTGGCGCAGAAGTAGAGATGCTTAGCGCGGACTTCCTGAAAACCGCGCAAATTCTGCGCGATACCTATCCCGATCTCGAAGTGGTTGTGCCGCTGGTGAACGCCAAACGCCGGGAGCAGTTTGAGCGTATCAAAGCCGAGGTTGCACCGGATCTTCACATCCATCTGCTGGATGGAAAAGGCCGTGAGGCGATGGTCGCGAGCGATGCAGCGCTGCTGGCCTCCGGTACGGCAGCTCTGGAGTGCATGCTGGCGAAATGTCCGATGGTGGTAGGCTATCGCATGAAGCCGTTCACCTTCTGGCTGGCTAAACGCCTGGTGAAGACGGAGTACGTTTCGCTGCCAAACCTGCTCGCCGGGCGTGAACTGGTGAAAGAGCTTCTGCAGGACGAGTGTCAGCCTCAGGCGCTGGCCGATGCGCTGCTACCGCTGCTTGCCAACGGCAAGACCAGCCACCAGATGCATGATACGTTCCGCGAACTGCATCAGCAGATCCGCTGTAATGCCGATGAGCAAGCGGCTGATGCGGTGCTGGAGTTAGCAAGATGATGGAATTTATTTATCCTCACACCCACCTTGTTGCGGGTGTGGACGAAGTGGGCCGTGGCCCGTTAGTGGGCGCTGTTGTGACCGCGGCGGTGATCCTCGATCCTGCCCGTCCGATTATCGGGTTGAATGACTCCAAAAAGCTTTCAGAAAAGCGCCGACTGGCGTTATTTGATGAGATTCAGGAAAAAGCATTAGCCTGGAGCCTTGGGCGTGCTGAACCGCATGAAATTGACGAGCTGAACATCCTGCATGCCACAATGCTGGCGATGCAGCGTGCGGTGGCGGGGCTGAAAATTGCCCCGGAGTATGTTCTTATTGACGGCAACCGTTGCCCTGCATTACCTGTGCCTTCCATGGCGGTAGTAAAAGGGGATAGCCGGGTCGCGGAAATCAGTGCGGCTTCTATTATTGCCAAAGTGACTCGCGATGCTGAAATGGCCGCGCTGGATCTCACTTACCCTCAGTATGGCTTCGCTCAGCATAAAGGGTATCCTACAGCCTTCCACCTGGAAAAGCTGGCTGAACATGGCGCAACCGAGCATCACCGGCGCAGTTTTGGCCCGGTGAAACGCGCGCTGGGACTGGTGTCCTGAATCAATACGCAAGCAATTAAGTAACGCGGAATCTGAAGATGGCTGAACCACGTTTCGTACACCTGCGGGTGCATAGCGACTACTCCATGATCGATGGGCTGGCGAAAACCGGGCCGCTGGTAAAAAAGGCGGCCTCACTGGGTATGCCTGCGCTGGCGATCACCGATTTTACCAACCTGTGTGGTCTGGTGAAGTTCTACGGAACGGCGCATGGCGCGGGGATGAAACCCATCGTCGGAGCTGATTTTCATGTGCAGAGCGAACTGCTCGGCGACGAAATGACGCAAATTTCCGTGTTAGCGATGAACAACACGGGTTATCAGAATCTCACCCTGCTTATCTCCAAAGCCTACCAGCGAGGCTACGGCGCCCTGGGGCCATGGATTGACCGGGAGTGGCTGGCGGAGCTGAACGAAGGGTTATTGCTGATCTCCGGCGGCCGCATGGGTGATGTGGGCAAATGCCTGCTGCGCGGCAATAGTGCGCTGGTGGATCAGTGCGTATCATTCTATGAAGAGTACTTCCCGGATCGTTATTATCTGGAGCTGATCCGCACCGGCCGCCCGGATGAAGAGAGTTATCTCCATGCCGCTGTCGCGCTTGCGGAAGCGCGCGGGCTGCCCGTGGTGGCAACCAACGATGTACGCTTCCTTGAGGCCGGGGATTTCGACGCTCATGAGATTCGCGTGGCGATCCATGATGGCTTCACTCTCGACGATCCCAAGCGCCCGCGTAATTATTCTGCTCAGCAGTACATGCGCAGCGAAGAGGAGATGTGTGAACTCTTCTCTGACATCCCGGAAGCGCTGGAAAACAGCGTTGAAATCGCCAAGCGCTGTAACGTTACCGTGCGTTTGGGTGAGTATTTCCTGCCGCAGTTCCCGACCGGGGAAATGACCACGGAAGACTTCCTGGTCATGAAATCCAAAGAAGGTCTGGAAGAACGTCTTGAATTCCTTTTCCCGGATGAAGAAGAGCGCAAAAAACGTCGTCCGGAGTATGACGAGCGCCTGGATATTGAACTTCAGGTTATCAACCAGATGGGCTTCCCGGGCTACTTCCTGATCGTAATGGAGTTTATCCAGTGGTCGAAGGATAACGGCGTGCCGGTTGGTCCAGGACGTGGTTCCGGTGCCGGGTCACTGGTGGCCTATGCGCTTAAGATCACTGACCTCGACCCGCTGGAATTTGACCTGCTGTTCGAACGTTTCCTTAACCCGGAACGTGTTTCCATGCCCGACTTCGACGTCGACTTCTGTATGGAAAAACGTGACCAGGTTATTGAGCACGTGGCGGATATGTATGGCCGTGACGCGGTATCGCAGATCATTACCTTCGGTACGATGGCGGCGAAAGCGGTTATCCGCGACGTGGGCCGCGTGCTGGGGCATCCGTACGGCTTCGTCGATCGCATCTCTAAGCTGGTGCCGCCCGATCCGGGGATGACGCTGGCAAAAGCGTTTGAAGCCGAGCCGCAGCTGCCGGAAATCTACGAAGCTGACGAAGAAGTCAAAGCGCTGATTGACATGGCGCGTAAGCTGGAAGGCGTCACGCGTAACGCCGGTAAACACGCGGGTGGTGTGGTTATCGCCCCGACCAAAATTACCGACTTTGCGCCGCTCTATTGTGACGAAGCGGGGCAGCACCCGGTTACCCAGTTTGATAAGAACGACGTTGAATACGCCGGGCTGGTGAAATTCGACTTCCTCGGTCTGCGTACGCTTACCATCATCAACTGGGCGCTGGAGATGATCAACGCCCGCCGCGAGAAGAACGGCGAGCCGCCGCTGGATATCGCGGCCATCCCGCTGGATGACAAGAAAAGTTTCGACATGCTGCAGCGCTCGGAGACCACCGCGGTCTTCCAGCTTGAATCCCGTGGCATGAAAGATCTGATTAAACGTCTGCAGCCTGACTGCTTCGAAGATATGATCGCACTGGTGGCGCTGTTCCGTCCGGGACCGCTGCAGTCGGGGATGGTAGATAACTTTATCGACCGTAAGCATGGTCGGGAAGAGATTTCCTACCCGGACGTTCAGTGGCAGCACGAAAGCCTGAAGCCGGTACTGGAGCCAACCTACGGCATCATCCTGTATCAGGAACAGGTCATGCAGATTGCTCAGGTGCTCTCCGGCTATACCCTCGGCGGCGCGGATATGCTGCGTCGAGCAATGGGTAAGAAAAAGCCGGAGGAGATGGCCAAGCAGCGCTCTATTTTTGAAGATGGCGCGAAGAAAAACGGCATTGACGGCGAACTGGCAATGAAAATCTTCGACCTGGTGGAGAAATTCGCCGGGTACGGATTTAACAAATCGCACTCTGCCGCCTATGCTTTGGTGTCGTATCAAACCCTGTGGCTGAAGGCGCACTATCCCGCTGAATTTATGGCGGCGGTAATGACCGCCGATATGGATAACACCGAGAAGGTGGTTGGCCTGGTGGATGAGTGCTGGCGCATGGGACTGAAGATCCTGCCGCCGGACATTAACTCGGGTCTTTACCATTTCCACGTTAACGACGACGGAGAGATCGTGTACGGGATCGGCGCGATCAAAGGCGTAGGTGAAGGGCCGATCGAGGCGATCATCGAAGCGCGTAATAACGGTGGTTATTTCCGCGAGCTGTTTGATCTGTGCGCCCGCACCGATACCAAAAAACTGAACCGCCGCGTGCTGGAAAAACTGATTATGTCCGGTGCGTTCGACAGGCTGGGGCCGCACCGCGCCGCGCTGATGAACTCGCTTGGCGACGCGCTGAAAGCCGCGGATCAGCATGCAAAAGCGGAAGCCATTGGCCAGGCGGACATGTTCGGCGTGCTGGCGGAAGAGCCAGAGCAGATCGAGCAGTCTTACGCCAGCTGTCTGCCGTGGCCAGAACAGGTGGTGCTGGATGGTGAGCGTGAAACGTTAGGCTTGTACCTGACGGGGCACCCGATCAATCAGTACATCAAAGAAATTGAGCGCTATGTCGGAGGCTACAGGCTGAAAGACATGCATCCGACAGAACGTGGTAAAATCACCACGGCTGCGGGGCTCGTGATTGCTGCAAGGGTTATGGTCACCAAGCGCGGCAATCGTATCGGCATCTGTACCCTGGATGACCGTTCCGGGCGTCTGGAGGTGATGTTATTCACCGACGCGCTGGATAAATACCAGCAATTGCTGGAAAAAGACCGCATACTTATCGTCAGCGGACAGGTCAGCTTTGATGACTTCAGCGGGGGGCTTAAAATGACCGCCCGCGAAGTGATGGACATTGACGAAGCCCGGGAAAAATATGCTCGCGGGCTTGCTATCTCGCTGACGGACAGGCAAATTGATGACCAGCTTTTAAACCGACTCCGTCAGTCTCTGGAACCCCACCGCTCGGGGACAATTCCAGTACATCTCTACTATCAGAGGGCGGATGCACGTGCGCGGTTGCGCTTTGGTGCAACGTGGCGTGTCTCTCCGAGCGATCGTTTACTGAACGATCTCCGTGGCCTCATTGGTTCGGAGCAGGTGGAACTGGAGTTTGACTAATACAGGAATACTATGAGTCTGAATTTCCTTGATTTCGAACAGCCGATTGCTGAGCTGGAAGCGAAAATCGATTCTCTGACAGCGGTAAGCCGTCAGGATGAAAAACTGGATATTAACATCGACGAAGAAGTGCATCGTCTGCGCGAGAAAAGCGTAGAACTGACGCGCAAAATCTTTGCCGATCTCGGCGCATGGCAGATCGCCCAGTTGGCGCGTCACCCACAGCGTCCGTACACCCTGGATTATGTCCGCCTGGCGTTTGACGAATTTGACGAACTGGCAGGCGACCGCGCTTACGCTGACGATAAAGCTATCGTCGGTGGTATCGCTCGTCTGGATGGACGTCCGGTGATGATCATTGGCCATCAGAAAGGCCGTGAAACCAAAGAGAAGATCCGTCGTAACTTTGGTATGCCGGCACCAGAAGGCTACCGTAAAGCCCTGCGTCTGATGGAGATGGCTGAGCGTTTCAATATGCCCATCATCACCTTTATCGACACCCCGGGTGCTTACCCTGGCGTGGGCGCGGAAGAGCGCGGTCAGTCTGAAGCCATCGCACGTAACCTGCGTGAGATGTCTCGCCTGAAGGTGCCTGTCATCTGTACCGTTATTGGTGAAGGTGGTTCCGGTGGTGCGCTGGCGATTGGCGTGGGCGATAAAGTGAATATGCTGCAGTACAGCACCTATTCCGTTATCTCTCCGGAAGGGTGTGCCTCTATCCTGTGGAAGAGCGCCGATAAAGCGCCTCTGGCTGCAGAAGCGATGGGCATCATTGCCCCACGCCTGAAAGAGCTGAAGCTGATCGATACCGTCATCCCTGAGCCTCTGGGTGGTGCGCATCGTAAGCCGGAAGTGATGGCCGCTTCCCTGAAAGCGCAGCTGCTGGCCGATTTGGCGGACCTGGATGTGCTGAGCAAAGAAGACCTGCTCAATCGTCGTTACCAGCGTCTGATGACCTACGGTTACGCGTAAGCTTCACAATTATCTGAAAAGCCGCACACTGTTGCGGCTTTTTTTATACCTGCGGTTTACCCTGGCTATGCTTAGCTAATGTTTTTTAAGGAGGAAGCCCGTGAATATTATTGCCATTATGGGGCCACACGGCGTCTTTTATAAAGATGAGCCCATCAAGGAGCTGGAGCAGGCCCTGCAGTCACGTGGCTATCAGCTGATCTGGCCGCACAACAGCGCTGACCTGCTGAAGTTCATTGAGCACAACCCGCGGATCTGTGGCGTGATCTTCGACTGGGATGAGTACGACCTGGAGCTGTGCAGCGATATCAACAAGTTGAATGAATATCTCCCGCTGTATGCGTTTATCAATACCCACTCAACCATGGACGTCAGTGCCCAGGATATGCGGATGGCGCTGTGGTTTTTCGAATACTCACTCGGCGTGGCCGAAGATATTGCGGCCCGCATTCAGCAATATACCGGCGAGTATCTGGATAACATCACGCCGCCGTTTACCCGGGCGCTGTTTACCTATGTGAAGGAAGGGAAGTACACCTTTTGCACGCCTGGTCATATGGCGGGGACGGCTTATCAAAAAAGCCCGGTTGGCTGCCTGTTCTATGATTTCTTCGGCGGCAACACCCTGAAAGCGGATGTATCGATTTCGGTTACCGAGCTTGGCTCATTGCTGGATCACACCGGTCCACACCTGGAAGCCGAAGAGTACATTGCCCGCACCTTTGGGGCCGAGCAGAGCTATATGGTGACCAACGGTACGTCGACGTCAAACAAAATCGTCGGCATGTATGCCGCCCCGGCCGGAAGTACGTTACTCATCGACCGTAACTGCCATAAGTCGCTGGCGCATCTGCTAATGATGAGTGATGTCGTACCGCTCTGGCTGTCACCCACGCGTAACGCGCTGGGGATCCTGGGGGGAATTCCGCGCCGTGAATTCACCCATTCAGCCATAGAAAATAAGGTGGCGGCGATCCCCGGCGCAAGCTGGCCGATCCACGCGGTGATCACCAACTCCACCTATGACGGATTGCTGTATAACACCAACTGGATCAAACAGACGCTGGATGTTCCCTCGATCCACTTTGATTCCGCGTGGGTGCCTTATACCAATTTTCACCCCATCTACGCGGGTAAAAGCGGGATGAGTGGCGAACGCGTGCCGGGCAAAGTGTTTTTCGAAACGCAATCGACGCACAAAATGCTGGCAGCGTTTTCCCAGGCCTCGCTTATCCATATCAAAGGTGAATACGACGAAGAGACGTTTAACGAAGCGTTTATGATGCACACCACCACCTCACCAAGTTATCCGCTGGTGGCCTCCATTGAAACGGCTGCGGCGATGCTGCGCGGCAATCCGGGTAAACGTCTTATCAATCGCTCTGTGGAGCGCGCGCTGCATTTCCGCAAAGAGGTTCAGCGGTTAAAAGATGAGGCTGAGGGCTGGTTCTTTGATATCTGGCAGCCGGAAGAGATTGACGAGGCGGAGTGCTGGCCAGTCGCGCCGGGTGAGGAGTGGCATGGCTTCCGTGATGCCGATGCCGACCACATGTTCCTCGACCCGGTAAAAGTGACCATCCTGAC
Organism: Enterobacter sp. T1-1; assembly: GCF_000710795.1. Lineage (NCBI taxonomy): Bacteria > Pseudomonadati > Pseudomonadota > Gammaproteobacteria > Enterobacterales > Enterobacteriaceae > Enterobacter > Enterobacter sp. T1-1. Next base: position 26,335 of record NZ_JALW01000081.1, read on the forward strand.
GCCGGGCATGGATGAACAGGGCAACATGAGCGACGAAGGCATTCCGGCCGCGCTGGTGGCGAAATTCCTTGATGAGCGCGGCGTGGTGGTGGAGAAAACCGGACCGTATAACCTGTTGTTCCTGTTCAGCATTGGGATTGATAAAACCCGCGCGATGGGTCTGCTACGTGGGCTGATGGAGTTTAAGCGTGCGTACGATCTGAACCTGCGCGTGAAGAACATGCTGCCGGATCTCTATGCGGAGGATCCTGATTTTTATCGCAATATGCGTATACAGGATCTGGCCCAGGGGATCCACAAACTGATCCGCCAGCACGATCTGCCGCGCCTGATGCTGCAGGCGTTTGACGTCTTGCCTGAGATGAAATTGACGCCGCACAAAGCCTGGCAGCGACAGGTGAAAGGGGAGGTAGAAACCGTTGAGCTGGAAAATCTGGTAGGACGCGTCTCGGCCAATATGATCCTGCCTTATCCACCGGGCGTACCGCTGCTGATGCCGGGAGAGATGATCACCGAAGAGAGCCGTGCGGTGCTCGATTTTCTGCTGATGCTCTGTTCTGTGGGGCGTCACTACCCGGGCTTCGAGACGGATATCCACGGTGCGAAACGTGATGAAAATGGGGTTTACTGGGTGCGAGTCCTAAAATAAAGGTGGCTGCTTGCCAGGGGCGGGTTTTCGGTTGTAACGTTCAGGCATCATAAAAAGGAGAAGCTATGCTGGGTTTAAAACAGGTTCATCATATTGCGATCATTGCCACCGATTACGCCAAAAGTAAGGCCTTTTATTGCGACATTCTGGGCTTTACGCTGTTAAGCGAGGCCTATCGTGTGGAGCGCGACTCCTGGAAAGGCGATCTGGCATTAAACGGGCAGTATGTCATTGAACTGTTCTCTTTTCCTTTCCCGCCTGCGCGTCCGTCCCGTCCGGAAGCCTGCGGCCTGCGCCATCTGGCTTTTAGCGTGGATGATCTTGACCGTGCGGTAAAACATCTTGAAGAACATGGCGTGAAGTGCGAAGCGATTCGTGTCGATCCGTTTACCGACAAGCGTTTTACTTTTTTCAACGATCCGGACGGCCTTCCGCTGGAGCTTTACCAGCAGTAAGCGCCATCCTGTGTGATAATGCCCGCTCTGTTCGGGCATTTTTTATGTGTAATTCTCTATGACCCTACCCGCTATTGCGCAAGCCGTTTCACCGTACCGCCAGCTGCTGGTGGGATTTAGCGGTGGCCTGGATTCCACGGTGTTGCTCCATCGCCTCAAGCTCTGGCGCGATCAACAGCCTGACGTTCAGCTCCGGGCGATGCATATCCATCATGGGTTGAGTCCTCACGCCGACGCCTGGGTTGCGCACTGTGAAGCGGTGTGTTCCGCATGGGCGATCCCACTTGAGATTAAACGGGTGGTGCTCAGAGATGAGGGGCTCGGTATTGAAGCGCACGCGCGTAAAGCGCGCTATGCCGCATTTACCGCGGCATTACAGCCCGGTGAAGCGCTGGTCACGGCACAGCACCTTGACGACCAGTGCGAAACCTTTTTGCTGGCGTTAAAACGGGGAAGTGGTCCGGCGGGGCTCTCCGCCATGCCTGAACGCTCTGATTTTGCCGGGACGCAATTATTGCGTCCGCTGCTTGGCGAGTCGCGCGCATCGCTGGAAGCCTGGGCGCAGCAATATCAGCTGAGCTGGATTGAAGATGAGAGCAATCAGGACGATGGCTACGATCGTAATTTCCTGCGTCTGCGTGTTTTGCCGTTACTGACCGCACGCTGGCCGCACTTTGCAGACGCAACAGCACGAAGCGCCCTGCTGTGTGCCGAACAGGAGAGCCTGCTGGATGAACTGCTGAGTGAAGAACTGGCTGAACTGATTTCGGTAAACGGGGCGTTGGCGATCGCACCGCTGGAGGCGATGAGTCCGGTTCGTCGGGCCGCGCTGCTGCGCCGTTGGCTGGCCTCTCACCGTGCCACGATGCCATCGCGTGCCATGCTGGGACGTATCTGGGACGAAGTCGCCCAGGCGCGGGAGGATGCAACGCCGTGCGTGCACCTGAACGGTTTTGACGTCAGGCGCTATAAAGGCCAGCTGTGGCGGGTGAAATCAATCCCCTCGCTTGCAGATGTGGTGCTCGGCTGGCCATCGCCTGTGAAACCGCTGCTGTTGCCCTGGGATATGGGAAGCTTGTCTCTGGAGACGCCAGGCCATGTGCGTTTACCGAAAGCCGATGAACCGGTCACCGTGCGCTTTAAGGCCAGCGGTATGCTGCACATTGTCGGACGTAACGGTGGAAGGAAGCTCAAAAAAATCTGGCAGGAGTGCAATGTGCCGCCCTGGTTGCGCGATACCACGCCGTTACTTTTTTACGGTGAAACGCTGATTGCGGCGGCAGGGGTATTCATTACAGAAGAGGGCTGGGCAGAATCGGGCGTGAGTCTGGAGTGGAAAGCGTAACGGGCAGCCAGGCTGCCCGTTAGTGTCATCAGGATTCGCTCACCACGACGGTGCCGATTTGCGGGTGGCTGAAGCTGGCAATTTTGTCCAGGCGTAGCTCACGCGTCGCACCGGCGTCTTCCACTATCAGATATTCCACATTCTTACGTGAAACCAGGTCGCTGGCTTTCGCCTTCAACACTTCGCCATCTTTTAACTCCAGCGTCAGTATTAAATGATGCTGGCAGGCGAGTTCGAGGTTGTCATAGTCATCACAATTGATGGGTTGATAAGTATCATTCATCGACATAATCGCTCACCAGTAAATTCGCCGCAGCATACGCTGCTTTTTCCCTGACCGATTCTGAAAGGCTCTCATCAGAGGCCACTTCATTAAGCACTTTCAATACACAGCCCAACGCATCCGGGACATATCCCAGATCTCCGCTGGCGATTTCCGCATACCGTTTGCGAATTAGCTCACAATAATTATTCACATCCCCTCCCGCCAGCGCACTGACTTACTGTGAGATATCATTAAGCCTACGAAGATAAACTCGGTTTAGCAAGGTGACTATACCATACTCATTTAAGCAATATCAGAGCCTTGATGGCGCCGTATTCATCACGGCGTAACAGCCTTTTGCCACTGTTTTCGCTACAATGTGCGCCTGATTCGAAAGGAGCTCTCCCATGGCGCTGAAAGCGACAATTTATAAAGCGGTGGTCAATGTGGCTGACCTTGACCGCAACCAGTTTCTGGATGCGTCACTGACGCTGGCGCGTCACCCCTCTGAAACCCAGGAGCGCATGATGCTGCGCCTGCTGGCGTGGATTAAATATGCCGACGAGCGTCTGCAGTTTACCCGTGGCTTAAGCGCAGAAGACGAGCCGGAAGCCTGGCTGCGTAACGATCATCTGGGTATCGATTTATGGATTGAACTTGGTCTGCCGGATGAGCGCCGCCTCAAAAAGGCGTGTACCCAGTCTGCGGAAGTGGCGCTATTCGCGTACAACCAACGCGCTGCGGAAATCTGGTGGCAGCAAAACAAGAGCAAGTGCGGTCAGTTTAAAAACCTCACGGTCTGGTATCTGGATGATGAACAACTGGCGCAGCTGAGCGAATTTGCCAGCCGGACGATGACTCTGCAGGCGACGATCCAGGACGGCGCAATCTGGCTTTCTGACTCTCAGAATAATCTGGAAATTCATCTGACGGCGTGGCAGCCTGCTTCATGATCGTGTTGTCCCGAAACGTCAGCATCCCGGACAATGAGCTGGAGATCACCGCCATCCGTGCGCAGGGGGCGGGGGGACAGCACGTTAACAAGGCTTCAACCGCTATCCATTTGCGCTTTGACATTCGGGCCTCAAGCCTGCCAGAGTATTATAAGGAAAGTCTGCTCGCTGCCAGCCATCATCTGATCACCAGCGACGGTGTCATTGTGATCAAGGCGCAGGAGTACCGTAGCCAGGAGTTAAACCGGGAAGCGGCAATTGCCAGACTGGTGGCGGTGATAAAAGAATTAACTGCGGTGCAAAAAAGCCGTCGGGCAACGCGGCCAACCCGCGCATCGAAAGAGCGTCGGTTGTCGTCAAAGGCTCAGAAATCCACAGTGAAAGCACTACGCGGTAAAGTTCGTCGCCCTTTGGATTGACGAAAAGGAACACTATTTCATAAGGAATTCATTGTGAAAAAAGCATTATGGTCAGCGTTGGCAGTGAGTACGCTCTTTGCGCTTTTCGGATGTAACAACCGTTCGGAAACGCAGGTCCTGCAGCCAACGCAAAATGAAGAATTAAAGCCAATGCAGCAGAGCTGGCGCGGCGTCCTGCCTTGTGCCGACTGTGAAGGCATTGAGACGTCGCTGTTCCTGCAAAAAGACGGTACGTGGGTCATGAATCAGCGGTATCAGGGCGCGAAAGAACCCTCCTCTTTTGCGACTTACGGGACATGGGCACGCACGGCCGAGAAGCTGGTGTTGACCGATACGAGCGGTGAGAAAACGTATTTCCGCGCCAAAGGCGAGGGGATGGAGATGCTCGACCGTGAAGGCAACCCGATTGAATCCCAGTTCAACTACACGCTGGCTCCGGTGAAAGCGGCGCTGCCGGCCACGCCGATGCCGATGCGGGGCATGTATTTCTATATGGCTGATGCGGCCATCTTTACAGATTGCGCAACGGGTAAGAAAGTGAGCGTGGCGAACAATGCCCAGCTGGAACGAGATTATGCGGTCGCACGCGGAAATGACAGTAAGCCGGTATTATTGACGGTCGACGGTCACTTTACGCTGGAGCCAAACCCGGATAGCGGCGAGTTGGTGAAAACCCTTGTGGCAGATAAAGACGCGAAGTTCGCGGCAGGCAAAGACTGTAACAGTAAATAACGCTGGCTTTGCGCCATGAAAAAACCCCGCCTGAGCGGGGTTTTTTATTTAACCTTTGATGGCTTTTACCAGGTAATCAAGGATATCACCGGTCTTGATCATCTGTTTTTCGCCGCTACGACGGTATTTATATTCAATCTCGTCGCTGTCGAGGTTACGGTCACCGATAACGATGGTATGAGGAATACCAATCAGTTCCATATCAGCAAACATCACGCCCGGACGTTCTTTACGGTCGTCCATCAGCACTTCGATACCCTGCGCGCGCAGCTCTGCGTACAGTTTCTCAGCCAGCTCCTGCACACGGTAAGACTTGTGCATGTTCATTGGCAGGATCGCCACCTGGAACGGCGCGATGTTATCCGGCCAGACAATGCCACGCTCGTCGTAGTTCTGCTCAATCGCCGCAGCCACCACGCGCGTGACCCCGATACCGTAGCAACCCATGGTCAGGATCTGGTTACGGCCATCTTCACCCTGAACGGCAGCGTTCAGCGCACGGGAATATTTATCGCCCAGCTGGAAGATATGGCCCACTTCGATGCCGCGTTTAATCATCAGGGTGCCCTGGCCATCCGGGCTTGGATCGCCTGCAACGACGTTGCGGATATCCGCCACTTCTGGCGTTGCCACATCGCGATCCCAGTTGATGCCAAAGTAGTGTTTACCATCAATGTTAGCGCCTGCAGCGAAGTCGCTCATCGCCGCAACCGTGCGGTCAATCACAACAGGCACAGGCATATTCACCGGACCCAGAGAGCCTGGGCCTGCGTTTACGACGGCGCGGATTTCTGCTTCCGTTGCGAAGGTCAGTGGGCTGGCAACCTGTGGCAGCTTCTCAGCTTTCACTTCGTTCAGCTCGTGATCACCACGTACCAGCAGGGCAACCAGCGGATATGCACTGCCTTCAGTAGATTTCACCAGCAGCGTTTTAACGGTTTTTTCGATCGGCAGCGCAAACTGCTCAACCAGCTCGGCAATGGTTTTGGCATTTGGCGTGTCAACCAGCGTCATTTCCTGGGTTGCCGCGCCGCGTGGTTCTTTTGGTGCCAGTGCTTCAGCAAATTCAATGTTTGCCGCGTAGTCAGAGGAGTCAGAGAAGATCACATCGTCTTCACCACTCTGCGCCAGAACCTGGAACTCATGGGACGCGCTACCACCGATAGAGCCGGTATCGGCTTGCACAGCACGGAAATCCAGACCCATGCGGGAGAAGATTTTGCTGTAAGCCTCGTACATTTTGTCGTAGGTCTCTTGCAGAGATTCCTGAGAAGTATGGAAAGAGTAAGCATCTTTCATCAGGAATTCGCGAGAACGCATAACGCCGAAACGCGGGCGAACTTCGTCACGGAACTTGGTCTGGATCTGGAAGAAGTTCAGCGGCAGCTGTTTGTAAGAGCTCAGCTCATTGCGAATCAGATCGGTGATCACTTCTTCATGCGTCGGGCCGAGGACGAACGGACGCTCGCCACGGTCAACGAAGCGCAGCAGTTCAGGGCCATATTGCTCCCAACGGCCGCTCTCCTGCCACAGGTCAGCGGGCTGAACCACGGGCATGGACACCTCGATAGCACCGGCGTTATTCATCTCTTCACGCACGATGTTTTCGACTTTTTTCAGGACGCGCACGCCGGTCGGCAGCCAGGTGTACAACCCGGAGGCCAGCTTGCGGATCATCCCGGCGCGCAGCATCAGCTGGTGGCTGATGACTTCGGCGTCGGCAGGTGTCTCCTTCAGTGTGGAGAGCAGATATTGGCTAGTACGCATGTTGTTACGGTTCCATTTCGACGATTGGAACAGGCTGAAACGCCAGCCTGACACAAAAAAAGTGGTTTAGTTTACCAGTGTGGCAAAGATGCCAAAAGAGAGGAGAAGAAAATTACCTGGGTTCCAGGGCAAACACTTCAAAACCGGTCTCTGTCACGCGCCAGCGGACATTAAAATCCAGCAGCCAGACGGCGTAGGTTTTCCCGGCTTCCTCTTCTTTACGGTAGGCTGGACGCGGATCCTGCGCCAGAACATCTACGATAAAGTCCCGCAAACGGGGATAGCGCTTTTCCAGTTGGCCAAGTTGCGTAAGCAGTTCTGGCGTAAAGTGAACAGGCATATCCGCCTGCGGTGCTTGCTGGGCGTAGCTGGCCCGGGCATCTGGCAACGCTTCGGCAAAAGGCAGATAGGGTTTAATGTCGATAACCGGGGTGCCATCAACCAGGTCAAGGCTGCCTAACTCCAGTATCACCTGATCTTTCTGACAGCGTATATCTTTCAGTTCAACCAGCGACATGCCGATCGGGTTTGGACGAAAGGTTGAGCGGGTCGCGAATACCCCCATCCGGGCATTTCCGCCCAGACGAGGAGGGCGCACCGTAGGACGCCAGCCACCGTCCATCGTCTGGTGAAACACAAAAACAACCCATAAATGGCTGAACGCCTCAAGCCCGCGCACCGCATCGGCCTGATTATAGGGCGCAATCAAGTGAAGTTCACCGCTGCCGCTGGTGACCAGACCCGGCTGGCGTGGTACGGCAAACTTCTCTTTGTAAGGAGAGCGGATAACGCCTATCTGTTCGAAATGAAAGGCACTCATTTCGCCGAAATGGTCAGCGCCGAACCAATACACACCGCCTGACGATAGCAGCCGGGTGTCCCGCTGGTGACTTCACAGCTGTGCAACAGTACCGCGTTAGCTTTCATTTTGGCCGCGTTGATCTGCATACGTTTACGGGCTGTCGGAATGTTGGGTGGGGAGTCCTGATTGGTAGCCTGACAGGATTCACCGCTCACCTCACCGAGCTCACGGAAAGGCTTGCCCACGAGGTCGTCGGCTTTGGTAATGATACGTACCGGCGCAGGGCGAGGCGCTTTAGGTTTAACGGGCTCTGCTTTTGGCGGGGTTGCAGTGCTTTGAACGGGTTCAACTGGAGATCTGCTTAGCATAGAACAGCCGCTCAGCATCAGTGCTAAAAGACAGATCGGTAAAGCACGCATAATAATTCCTCAGTGGATAATCAAAACGTCAGATATTGAATCAGTTGACTGCACAAATGACAAGACGGGCAGAAGCCCGTCTTGATGATATTACACTGAGGTCAGATTACCAGCCTTTAACCGCGCCGCCGTTAAACACTTTATTGGCTTCCTGGTAAACTTCTTCAGACTGATAAGCCTGAACGAATTTCTTCACGTTTTCCGCGTCTTTGTTGTCTTCACGGGTCACGATCAGGTTAACGTACGGGGAATCTTTGTCTTCAACAAAGATGCCGTCTTTTGCCGGGGTCAGACCAATCTGGCTGGCGTAGGTAGTGTTGATAACAGCCAGGGCGATCTGCGCATCGTCCAGAGAGCGTGGCAGCTGTGGCGCTTCCAGCTCAACAATTTTCAGATTTTTCGGATTCTCGGTCACGTCGAGAACGGTCGGCAGCAGGCCAACGCCGTCTTTCAGTTTAATCAGGCCCACTTTCTGCAGCAGCAGCAGGGAGCGGCCCAGGTTAGTTGGATCGTTTGGCACAGCAACCTGAGAGCCTGGCTGCAGTTCGTCCAGCGATTTAATCTTCTTGGAGTAGCCCGCGATTGGGTAAACGAAGGTGTTACCCACCGCAACCAGTTTGTAGCCGCGATCCTTAATCTGCTGATCCAGGTACGGTTTGTGCTGGAAGGCGTTGGCGTCAATATCGCCTTTGCTCAGCGCTTCGTTCGGCAGAACGTAATCGTTGAAGGTCACCAGCTCAACATCAAGGCCATACTTCTCTTTTGCCACTTTCTGAGCGGTTTCAGCAACCTGCTGTTCTGCACCCACGATAACGCCCACTTTAATGTGGTTGGGATCTTTTTCGTCCTGACCACAACCCACCAGTGCCAGAGAGCCGATCAGCGCGCCTGCTGCAGCAAAGGTCTTTAATTTAAACGCCATGTTTTTATCCTTAACTCGTCGAGTTTGTGTTGTGTGTAACGTTATTTGTGCGTAACAGCCCGGACGATGCGATCGCCAGAGAACTGGATGAGATAAACCAGTACAACCAGCAATACCAGAACGGTATTCATTACGGTAGCGTTATAACCAATATAGCCGTACTGGTAACCAATCTGGCCTAAACCGCCAGCGCCAACGGCACCGCCCATCGCGGAATAACCGACCAGGGTGATAAGCGTAATGGTTGCCGCATTCACCAGGCCTGGCAGTGCTTCCGGCAGCAGAACCTTGCGCACGATCTGCATCGGTGTGGCGCCCATTGCGCGGGAAGCTTCGATCAACCCGGTTGGAATTTCAAGCAGGGCGTTTTCCACCATACGCGCGATAAACGGCGCGGCGCCGACCGTCAGGGGAACAATGGCCGCCTGCAGACCAATAGAGGTGCCGACAATCACGCGGGTGAATGGAATCATCCATACCAGCAGAATAATAAACGGGATAGAACGGAAGATATTCACCAGCGCAGAGAGCGTACGGTACAACTTCGCGTTCTCAATGATTTGACCCGGACGCGTCACGTACAGCAGTACGCCGACCGGCAGGCCAATCACAAAACCAAAGAAACCGGATACAAAGGTCATTGCCAGCGTTTCCCAAACGCCGCGAACCAGCAGCCACATCATCGGCTCAGACATAACCCAGTACCTCTATTTTTACGTGATGTTCTTGCAGCCAGGCAATTGCCGCCTGGGTTTCTTCTTGTGTGCCGTGCATTTCCGTCAGCATGATGCCGAACTTCACGCCGCCGGCGTAATCCATCTGCGCGCTGATGATGTTGTTGTTCACATTGAAGCGGCGCGCGGTTTCGGAAAGCAGCGGGGCATCAACGGACTGACCGGTGAACTCCATTCGCAGCATCGGGACGCTGTTCGTCGTGGGTTCGGTTTTCAAACGCTCCAGATAATCTTCCGGAATATCCAGATGCAGTGTGGACTGAATAAATTGCTGCGCCAGCGGGGTCTTAGGATGTGAAAACACTTCACTTACCGTGTCCTGCTCAATCAGTTCACCGTTGCTGATCACGGCAACACAGTCACAGATGCGTTTTACGACATCCATCTCGTGCGTAATAAGGAGGATCGTCAGGCCGAGACGACGGTTAATGTCTTTCAGCAGTTCCAGAATAGAACGGGTGGTGGCCGGGTCTAATGCGCTGGTGGCTTCATCGCACAGCAGCACTTTGGGATTGCTTGCCAGCGCACGGGCAATGGCTACACGCTGTTTTTGTCCGCCAGACAGATTAGCCGGGTAGCTATCATGTTTATCACCCAGACCCACGAGATCCAGCAGCTCGGTTACGCGACGCTTAACCTCATCTTTAGGCGTGTTGTCGAGCTCCAGCGGTAAGGCGACGTTGCCGAACACCGTGCGTGACGCCAGCAGGTTAAAGTGCTGGAAAATCATGCCAATCTGGCGACGCGCTTTGGTCAGTTCTTTTTCTGAGAGCGCGGTCAGTTCTTGTCCGCCAACTTCTACGCTGCCCTGGGTTGGGCGCTCAAGCAGGTTAACACAACGGATCAGTGTACTTTTACCTGCACCCGATGCGCCAATGACGCCATAAATCTGACCAGCAGGAACATGCAGGCTGACATTGTTCAGCGCCTGAATGGTTCGGTTCCCCTGCTGGAACACTTTGGTGATATTGGAAAGTTTAATCATTAGATTATTTTTATCGTATGTAAGTTAGCCGTGGCATTTTCGTCTGCCAGATACGGGTGATGCCCGTAAACAAAACGGATGTTAAGGCATCCAGACGTCTAAATCAATCCAACTCTGTGCGATGAGCACTTTATTGCGCTGCGATTCATGAGATACTAGCTGAACACGCCTTTTTCAGGAGCAAACCGGTGGCAAAATCAGTACCCGCAATTTTTCTCGATCGTGATGGCACTATTAATGTGGATCACGGTTATGTTCACGAGATTGACGAGTTCGAATTTATCGAAGGCGTTATCGATGCCATGCGCCAGCTAAAAGAGATGGGCTATGCGCTGGTGGTTGTCACCAACCAGTCTGGTATCGCGCGTGGCAAATTTACCGAAGCGCAATTCGAAACGCTGACGGAATGGATGGACTGGTCTCTTGCCGACCGCGGTGTTGATCTTGATGGCATCTATTATTGTCCTCATCACCCGCAGGGAACGGTAGAAGAGTATCGCCAGACCTGTGATTGCCGTAAGCCGCACCCGGGGATGTTTATCTCGGCGCAGGAATTTCTGCATATTGATATGGCCGCTTCTTATATGGTGGGCGATAAAATGGAAGATATGCAGGCGGCAACCGCGGCGGGTGTGGGTACCAAAGTATTAGTTCGCACCGGCAAACCCGTGACGCCAGAAGCAGAGACTGCAGCGGATTGGGTGATTAATAGCCTGGCCGATCTGCCTGAAGCGATCAAAAAGCACCAAAAATAGGCTTTTTGGCGAAAAGATGAGCGGTTGAAATAAAAATGCATATTTCCGCTTGTCATTCCCCGGAGGCCCCCTATAATGCGCCTCCATCGACACGGCGGATGTGAATCACTTCACAAACAACCCGGTCGGTTGAAGAGAAAAAAACCTGAAA